>NZ_PJDK01000034.1:0-59771 GCF_002837615.1 Klebsiella sp. X1-16S-Nf21 | reverse complement strand
TTTGCCTGGCGGCGATAGCGCGGTGGTCCCACCTGACCCCATGCCGAACTCAGAAGTGAAACGCCGTAGCGCCGATGGTAGTGTGGGGTCTCCCCATGTGAGAGTAGGGAACTGCCAGGCATCAAATAAAACGAAAGGCTCAGTCGAAAGACTGGGCCTTTTGTTTTGTCTGTTGTCTGTCGGTGAGCGCTCTCCTGAGGAGGACAAATCCGCCGGGAGCGGATTTGAACGTTGCGCAGCAACGGCCCGGAGGGTGGCGGGCAGGACGCCCGCCATAAACTGCCAGGCATCAAACAAGAGAAGAGCCCATCCTTACGGATGGGCTTTTTGCGTTTCAGTGGTCCGGCAACCGTGCCGGCATGTCTCCCCGGTGGCGCTGCGCTTACCGGGGCTACAAACCGGGGCTGACTGGTAGCCCGGACAAGGTGCGCAGCACCGCCTCCGGGGAAACATCCGGCCCGACCGCCTGGTTCGTTAACATCAGTAATACCTATCACATTAATAGGTTATCCTGCAATTGTCCTTACTAATAATATGGATTATCTTCCCTGCGTGATGAATCAACGCATCATCTCTCCCGAGGGAGAAAAATAGAAAGCAACTCGCTTATTTCTCATCCTGTTAACTGGTTATAAAGTCAATGAAAAAACCGCTAATTGGGATTCTGGCTTTCGCTTATGGACTAAGCTTACCTCTGTTTGCTGCTGATACCGCCACATTAACGCTCTCCGGGCGGGTGGTTTCAGAAACCTGCAGTACCGATATCGTCAATAAACAACCTCAGCAGCGTTGCGGAAAGAATACCTATCTTATTGCTTCGCAAAATAGCGTGACGAATGCTCGCGGCGTGATCACGCGGACGGTGAATTTACCGGATGATGCAAGTCGGAAAATAATTATTAGTAGTTACGATTAATATTATCTCTCTATTTCAGCGCCAGTTTATTGTGCCTCGGTAAAATAATGGCGCTGCCTCTTCCTCCCGCAAAATAACGCACTTACGATTCAGAAAAAATATTTCCGTGACTGAATACTTCGCTCCCGGATGTATTGTGGCAAACGGTATGCTTCTTCCCTGTTTTTGTCTTAATGAGCTACATCATTAACACTTTGTTAACTTGATCTGGTTTATATGGCGGAAAATTTGTTATACAAAGAGGGATGATTGCCTGTATGGATGCTGCCCGAAATACCTTGCGAGACATATGCAGGTTATCGGCTGGCAATATGAGAATAGAAATGAAAATCCTGCTTAACTGGTCGCCACTGCGCCAGCTCTTCACTTACATTCAGGAGCGCTTTACCTTTCTGGTGCTGCTCTGCTGGCCAGCGATTATCTGGCTGTTCTGCCGGGTCGGGGTGTGGCTCACCGATAACGTGTACGAGCTGTTGGGGAAATCACCCGCCCAGTCCTTCACCGTCTACCTGCAGCCGTTTATGACCCCCGGCACGCTGCTGCGTATCTCCATCAGCTGGATTGTCTTATTGTTTATCCTGTTTAGTATGGCGATGGCCTTCACCTGGGGTTTACGTCGCTTTATGAACCGCCACAAATAAATCCCTGGGCCGCCGTAAGTCGACGGCCCTTCTTAAGCCCTTACGCCATCTCGCCAATAGTCTTACGAAAACGCAGCAACGCGATAGTAAAGAACACCCCGCCGATAGCCAGCAAGGTTAAGAACTGCGGCCAGACGATGGCAAAGCTGGCGCCACGGTACAGTATCGCCTGCGCCAGACTGACGAAGTGGGTGGTCGGCATGGTCAACATAATATCCTGTACCAGCTGCGGCATACTTTCCCGCGGCGTGGATCCGCCGGAAAGCATCTGTAGCGGCAGCAGCACCAGAATCATCAGCAGCCCCAGCTGCGGCATCGAGCGGGCGAGGGTGCCCATAAAAATGCCGATTGAGGTCGTGGCGAACAGGCTGAGCGCCACCCCCAGCATAAACAGGGGAATCGACCCCTCAATGGGCACCTGCAAAATCCCCTGCACCATCAGTATCAGCGACAACCCGGAGACCACCAGCACCACCAGGCCCATCGACCAGATCTTGGCCATCATGATTTCAAACGGCGTTACTGGCATCACCAACAAGTGCTCTATGGTGCCATGTTCCCGCTCGCGGATCAGCGCCGAACCGGTGAGGACGATCGCCAGCATGGTGATGTTATTGATGATCGCCATCACCGCGCCAAAGCGCTCCTGCTCAAGGTTAGGGTTAAAACGCATCCTTACCGCCAGCTCTACCGGCAGTACGCTGTTATCCCGATAGCGGGCGACAAAACTGTTGACTTCGCCACTGATAATATTCTGGATATAGCCGTTGCCGGTAAAGGCCTGGCTCATGCGCGTGGCGTCGACATTGACCTGGATTTCCGGCTGCCGACCGGCCAGCACATCGCGCTGGAAGTTAGGCGGGATGTTGATGGCGAAAGTGTAGCGCCCGGCATCCAGCCCGGCGTCCATCTCATCAGCGGTGATCAGCTCCGGCTCAAGAAACCAGGGACGGTAGAAAGCGTTAATGATGCGTGAAGAGAGCTGGGATTTATCCATATCAGCAACCGCGATCGGCGCCAGGTGCAGCGAACCAGGCATCACCGTGGCCGAGGAGTACACCGACACGGTAAAAGCAAACACGATCAGCGCCAGCATGGCTTTATCGCCGAGCAGGCTGCGCAGCTCTTTGACGCCAAGATTATAAATATTGCGTAATCCGCGCATCATTCCTCCTGTTTCTTCAGCAGCAGCACGCTCAGCCCGAGCACCAGCGGCACCGCAATCAATAGCGGAATGAACGAGCCCCACAAATCGCTGAGATTCAGCGCTTTGGAGAAGGTGCCGCGAGCGATAGTCAGGAAGTGGCTGGTCGGATAAATTTGCCCGATCCAGCGCCCGGGCCCTTCCAGCGACGCCACCGGATCGATCATCCCGGAGAACTGGGTTGCCGGGATCAGCGTAATGATCGCGGTACCGAAGATGGCGGCGATTTGGCTCTTCATAAAGGTTGAGATCAGCAGCCCCAGACCGGTGGCGATGGTGACATACAGCAGCGCCGCCAGGGTCAGCGTCAGGAAGCTGCCCTTATGCGCGACGCCAAAGACAAAGACCGACAGCGCGCACAGCAGGAAGAAGTTAAACATCCCCAGTACGATGTAAGGCAGCTGCTTGCCGAGCAGGAATTCGCTGCGGGTGGTTGGCGTCACGTACAAGTTGATAATCGATCCGAGCTCTTTCTCACGGACTACGCTCAGGGCGCTGAGCATCGCCGGGATCATCATCAGCAGCAGCGGGATCACCGCCGGGACGATGGCCGGCAGGCTCTTCACGTCCGGATTATAGCGATAGCGGGTCTCGATGGAGATGAGCGAGGTATCGCGCTGTGGGCTGCTCTGCCGGGCGGCCATCTCCTGCAGCCAGGCGAGATGCATCGCCTGCACGTAGCCGCGCACGGTTTCCGCGCGGTTGGGCATCGCGCCGTCCACCCAGACGCCGATTTGCACCGGTGTGCCGCGGGCGATATCGCGACCAAAGTTCGGCGGGATCTCTATTGCCACCGCCAGTTCGCCGTCACGCATCCGGCGGTCCAGTTCGTCATAGCTGTGCAGCGGCGCCTGCTCGATAAAGTAGCGTGAACCGGCTATATTCTGCGACCAGCCCTGGCTGCTGAGGGTTTGATCGCGGTCGAGGACGGCAAAGCGCAGATCCTCAACGTCCATGCTGATCCCATAACCCATGATAAACATCAGGATCACCGTCCCCAGCAGCGCCAGCGTCGATCGCACCGGATCGCGGCGCAGCTCCAGCGCCTCGCGGCGGCTGTAGCTAAACAGGCGGCGTAGACTGAAGGCCTGCCGTGGGGCCGCGTGTTCCGAATGCAATGCGACAGCAGACGTGGGTTCATCTGGTACTGGAGAGGACGGTTGGGCCTCTTTAAGCCAGGCGATAAACGCCTCTTCGAGGCTGGCGGCTCCGCGCTGCTCGACCAGCGCCTGTGGCGTATCGCTGGCCAGCACCTTGCCAGCATGCATCAGGGAGATGCGATCGCAGCGTTCCGCCTCATTCATAAAGTGGGTGGAGATAAATATAGTAACGCGATCCTGGCGCGCGAGGTCAACCATTAGCTGCCAGAACATATCGCGCGCTACCGGGTCGGCGCCGGAGGTCGGCTCATCGAGGATCAGCATCTCCGGGCGGTGGATGACCGCCACCGCTAACGACAGGCGCTGACGGATCCCCAGCGGCAGATCGGCGGGAAGCGCGTCTTTAACCTCGGTCAGCATAAAGCGCTCGCTCATCTCAGCGACCCGGTGGGCTATTTCGTCGTCCGGGATATGAAACAGGCGGGCGTGCAGCTCGAGGTTTTGCCGAACGCTCAGTTCGCTATAGAGCGAAAAGGCCTGTGACATGTAACCGACCCGCTGGCGGGTGGCGATATCCTTCGGGTCGACCGGCTGGCCGAACAGCCAGGCTTCACCTTCGCTGGCGGGCAGCAGGCCGGTGAGCATCTTCATGGTGGTAGATTTGCCGCAGCCGTTAGATCCAAGGAAGCCAAAGATTTCGCCGCGGGCGATGCGAAAGTTAACGTGGTCGACGGCAACAAAGTTGCCGAAGCGCATGGTCAGGCCGCGCGCTTCGATGGCGATCTCTTCCTCGCGGCTGTCGCGCGGCGGGATAACTACCGTCTTATGCGCTTGACGTTGTGCTTCAGGTAGCAGGGCGATAAACGCCTGCTCCAGGGTCTGGCTGCCGGTCTGGGCTTTGAGCTCCGCGGCGCTGCCAGTCGCCAGCACCTCGCCGGCATTCATCGCCACCAGCCAGTCAAAGCGCTCGGCCTCTTCCATGTAGGCGGTAGCGACCAGAACGCTCATCTCCGGCTGGCGCTGGCGAATACTGTCGATAAGCTCCCAGAACTGCGCCCGGGAAAGCGGGTCGACGCCGGTGGTCGGTTCATCAAGGATCAGCAACTGCGGGTCGTGGATCAGCGCGCAGCACAGGCCGAGCTTTTGCTTCATCCCACCGGAGAGTTTACCGGCGGGGCGATCGCGAAACGGCGCCAGCCCGGTGCTCTGCAGCAGCTCGTTGATGCGCAGTTCGCGCTCGGCTTTATCGTGACCAAACAGGCGGGCGAAGAAGTCGACGTTTTCATACACCGAGAGGGTGTGATAGAGGTTTTTCCCCAGCCCCTGTGGCATCCACGCGATTTTCGGGCACACGTCGCGGCGGTGATGCACATCACGCATATCGCCGCCAAGCACCATCACGTTACCCTGTTCAATGGCCCGCGCCCCGGCGATCAGCGAGAGCAGGCTCGATTTGCCGACGCCGTCCGGGCCAATCAGACCAACCATACGCCGTGCCGGGATCGCCAGGCTGATATCCCGCAGCGCGATGGTGGCGCCATACTGCTGGCCAACGTTTTCCAGCAGGGCGATGGGGGGCGAGGTATCCTGCGGCGTCAGTTTCATTGCGGCAACCTCACCGTTAGCGCCTCAGGCCAGGGTTGTTGTTTATCCACCCGCACGTAAGCCATGCCGGGCAGGCCGGTTTTGACATATTCCAGATGCTGCGCCAGCAGCTCCGGCGGGATGCGCGCTTTGACGCGGAACATCAGCTTAAGGCGCTCGTCGCTGGTTTCTACCGTTTTCGGCGTGAACTGGGCGACGCTGGCGACAAAGCTGATGTTGGCCGGGATCACCAGATCCGGCGCGGCATCAAGGATCAAGCGCGCTTCGCTGCCGAGCGCCAGCAGGCCTGCCTGTTCGGTTGGCAGAAAGAAGGTCATATAGACATCAGCGAGATCGACCATGTTCAGCACCCGGCCACCGGCGGCCAGGACTTCGCCTGGCTCAGCGACGCGATACTGAATGCGACCATCACGGGGTGCTTTCAGCTCGCTATCGTCAATATCGGCAAGGATCCGCCGTTCGGTCGCCTGGGCGGCTTCGACGCGGGTTTGCGCCTGAATAATGCTGGTGCGGGCAGCTTCGATGGCGGCGCGGGCGGCAGAGACCTGGGCTTTTGCCGATTCCAGCGCCGCGCGGGCACTCTCTGCTGCCGCTCGGTCGTCATCCAGCTGCTGGGCGGAGACGGCGCCGCGCTGCGACAGGGCATTCGAGCGGACATGGCGTTTCGCCGAGGAATCCAGCTCCGCCTGGCGCTGCTTCACCACTGCTTCGCTGGCGCGCATTTCACTCTGCCGCTGATCGAGCAAGGCTCTGGCGGCGAGCACCGCGCTTTCTGCCTCCTTGATTTGTGCGGCGGCTTCAAGACGCTGCTCGTTCAGTACGCGGGTATCCATCCTCGCGAGGACTTCTCCCTGACGCACAAACTGGCCCTCTTTGACCAAAATCGTGTCGATACGCCCGGCGATTTTACTGGCAATATCGACTTCGGTGGCTTCGATTCGGCCGTTGCTACTGGCAAAACCGTCCGGGAGACCTGGCGGGCGCAGCAGCCACCATGCGGCGGCGGCGAGCACCACCAGTAAGCCGACAAGATACCCTGCCCAACGTTTCTTTATTTTGTCCATACGCGACTCGCTTGATTCCCTTTGCTGAGTGGTGCGCGTGTTTCCTCCGCCGAGCGGAGCGTCCTCCTTGCGAGGGACGAAAAGGTGGGGATAAAGGCCGCTGACGCCGCGCTCTGCCGCGTCGATGCGCAGCCGATCGCTGTGCTACTTATGTGGTCATCATCAGCGATCCTGGCCTTAATGAAACACGCATAGTGAGAGCTACCGTCATCGCGATAGTAACATTCGTGGCGATGTTGTCCATACGAAGTACATGGTCTTGTCGGTGCGTTAACAGAAATACCCACCGTCAGGATAAAACCGCGAAAACAGGGCGCCTGTTTTGTTATCTGGTTGCCCCCCGGTAACTACGATATGATTCCGCTCCTGGCATTGAGAAACATCCGACGAGTGCTTTAATTTCATGAATGAAGAAAGCCAAAAATATATCGCCGTGATTTTTAAGGAATGGTTACCGCTGTATGACAGCCTGACGCCGGACGTCCGTGCATTACTTAAAAAAATGGCCGATGAGCGATCGTCGATGTTAGCGACCCGCTTTTACGATTTTATTTTTCAGGATCCGGATATCGCCAGGCACCTCTCTTATGAGCTGGTTGAGGAACGTCTGAGCCGCTCTCTGGCGGGATGGGTACAGCAGATCCTGACCTGTGAAAAAGAGGATCTTCAGGCTCTTGCGGAGCGCCAGTATCAGATCGGCAGCATTCATTCGCGGATTGGCATCCCGGCAGAGGCGGTGCTGCGCGGCGCGCGGCAGATAAAATCCGGGCTGGTGGAGGCGATTCGTGACAGCCAGGTCGCGCGGGACACCGGGATAGCGGCTATTCATTACGCGATCATGGCGATGAATATGGCGGTGGAGATGATGTGTCACGCCTATACGCTGTCGCATTATCGGGCTACCAAAAATGAAGAAGCTTTTCGTCTGTACAGCCTGATGGATAACGTCCCGATGGAGTATGGCAAGCAGCAGGCATCGCTTTCGGGTTGGGAAAATAGTGCGATTTTTAATATCGTCAGCGAGAACAGGACGGACCTTAACGCAACGTTATTATCTGAATCCGAATTTGGTTTGTGGTTTCGCCATAAATGCGTTCGCTATTTTAACCACAATCCGCAGATGGGGGAGATTACTGAGTTGATCGGTCAGGTGGATGCGCTGATTACCGAATGGCGTACCGCGGAACAGGATGCTGGTTATAAAAATACTCAGAGCCTGCTGCAAAAGATCCATATCCATTGCCAGCACATCAGCAGCCAGCTGGGAGTGTTATTCAGTAGTCTGTCGCAGATGCAAAATGGCAAAGACGCACTGACCAACCTGCTTAACCGTCGCTATCTGCCGGTGGTGCTCAAGCATGAAGTCACCCTGGCGATTGAGTATGACCTGCCGCTGACGGTAGCGATTATCGATATTGATTTCTTTAAAGAGATCAATGACAAATGGGGCCATATGGTCGGCGACCGCGCCATTAAGCACGTAGCCGATCTGCTCAGCGATAATATTCGCTCCAGCGACTATCTCTTCCGCTACGGCGGCGAGGAGTTTCTGCTGGTGCTGGTGGAGACCCGTGCGGCAGAGGCTTCCCCTCTCCTTGAACGTCTGCGCAAAAAGATTGGCCAGCTGGCGTTTAACGTTGGCGGCGACACGCAGATCCCCATCACCGCCAGCATTGGCTTTGCCGCCCACACCGGTCACCCCGATTACAACCTGCTGCTGCGCGACGCCGATAACGCGCTGTATGCCGCCAAGCGCGAGGGGCGCAACTGCGTGAAGATGCACAAAGGCGGGGGATAAAACCGTAGCCCCGGTAAGCGTAGCGCGACCGGGGAAGGGCTCTGAAACTCAGAACAGCACCGGCAGCCCCAGCCCGCGCTTCACCTCATGTAGCGTCTGCTGCGTGAGCTGGTGGGCACGTTCGCTGCCCTGGCGCAGCAGCTCAAGCAGCATCCCTTTATCCTGAATATAGGTAGCCCGGCGTTCGCGGATCGGCGCCAGTAGCGCCTGCAGGCAGGTTTCCAGTTCATTCTTACACTGGCGATCGCCCAGCCCGCCGCGCTGATAGTGGGCTTTCATCTCTGCCACCAGCGCCTTATCGCTATGGAAAGCGTCGAGATAGGTGAACACCACGTTGCCGTCGACATGTCCCGGATCGCTGACTCTCAGGTGCGTCGGGTCGGTATACATCGCGCTGACCGCGCGGTGGATCTCCTCTTCACTGGCCGATAACGTCAGCGTATTGCCCAGCGATTTCGACATTTTGGCATTACCGTCGACGCCCGGCAGGCGGCTCACTTCGCTGAGTAGCGCCTTGCAGTGGCGCAGCACCGGCTCGCCGGTGAGGCTATTCATCTTGTGGACGATCTCGTTGGTCTGCTCAATCATCGGTAGCTGATCGTCACCCACCGGCACCAGCTCGGCCTTGAAGGCGGTGATATCGGCCGCCTGGCTAATCGGATAGGCAAGAAAGCCCACTGGCAGCGAACGGGCGAATCCCTTTTGGGCAATCTCATTTTTGACCGTCGGATTACGTTCCACGCGGGCGACGGTGACGATATTCATATACAGCGCGCTGAGCTCCGCCAGCGCGGGCAGAGCGGACTGCAGGCAAATAGTGGTGAGCCTGGGGTCGATGCCGACGGCCAGATAATCGGCCATCACTTCGAGGATATGGTGGCTGATTTTTTGTGGGTTGCTGCCGTTATCGGTGAGCCCTTGCAGGTCGGCGATCAGGATAAACTGCTGGTGGTCGTGCTGCAGCGCGACGCGCTGGCGTAGCGAGCCGATGTAGTGGCCAAGGTGCAGCTGGCCGGTCGGCCGGTCGCCAGTGAGGATGGTTTGCGAATGGTTCATCAGGGACTCCTTATCAGACTGTTCAGCCGAAAGACGTCCTGAAAACACCAAAGCCGCCTTCCGGCGGCTTTGAAAATGGAAACGTGTATCGTGCCGCCTGTTATGCAGGCAGCCACCAACGACGGGGATAGGTAACGATAACGTTTCTGTTCATCTTTTTATCCTGCCACGAAATCACGGCGGGGTAAACCCGCCTCGTATTACATGGTCGAGAAGACGTTCATGATCACGCCGCCGGAGATAATCAGCGCCATGGCGATAATGGCCGCCAGGTCCGGTTTCTGCTTATAGAGGATCATGGAGCAAATCGTCACGCCGACGATACCGAAGCCGCACCACAGCGAGTAGGCTACGCCCACCGGAATGGTGCTCATCGCGCGGGTGAGGGCGAAGTAACACAGGCCGTAGGCGCAGACCACCAGCACCGAAGGCGCCAGTTTGCTGAAGCCGTTGGTTTTTTTGATCATCGAGGTGCCGGTGATTTCGGAGCCGATAGACAGCGCCAGCCATAAAAATCCGAGATTAAACATAGGGTATTCCTTTCCTGTTAGTTAGCGATGTTCTTATCCATGGAGGCGACTGGCGCGGCGGGCGCGGGCTCTTCGCTCGCTTCGGAACCCATCTTCGAGAACAGGTTCATGATAACGATGCCGCTGGCGATCACCGCCATGCCGATGATGGCGGCGGTATCCGGATGCTGGCCGTAGAATGCCATTCCCAGCGTCGAGACCACCAGGATACCGGTTCCGGACCAGGTGGCGTACGCCAGGCCGACCGGGATATCTTTCACCGCCCTTGAGAGCGAGTAATAGCAGGTGCAATAGAGCGCAATCAGCAATACGAGCAGCAGCATTTTTGTGCTGCCTTCGCTGCTACCGAACATTTTTAACGTCGAGGTTGCCGAGGTTTCGGAGAGGATAACCAGCAGCATCCATAACCAGCATTTTGTTTTCGAAGACATCGTTAAGCTCCAGGTTCATAGTTGGGTAAGGTCATATCTTTCTGTTTTTTAAATAATCAATGGCCGCATCGGTCAGTTGCGCGTGCGGGGCCGCCGCCAGCGCCGGATTATTCACTATGTCTGTGACGGTGAGATAACGGCGCGGTTCGCTGCTGGCGGCAGGCGCGGTGGGCGCGTCCAGCGTCGCCAGCAGCTCATTCATGGTGCCGAGGAAGACGCCGCAGGCTTCCAGGCGAGTCAGCGTGGCCTGCAGATGCCCGGTATAGGCGCTGTCGGCCTGCGCCCCGCGCAACTGGTTGAGTTCGCTGAGCGGATCGCAGTGGTAGCGCAGCGCCAGCACGGGAATACCCGCCAGCAGCGCCTCGTGCGCGCAGCGGGCGAGCGGGCTGCGCAGCGTGCCGTTCAGCAGGTCTGAAGCCAGCGGGTAATCGAGAAACGGTAGCAGTACCGCCCGCCACGGCGCTGACGGCAGGGCATCCTGCCAGGCCGATGACGGGATAATCTCGCCCACCTCCCGCCACGCGGCGGCGTCGGCGAGGCCCTCCTCCAGCGCGAGGCGCAGCGGGTAGCCGCAGCTTGCCAGGCGCTGGCGGATTGCCGTGCGGTAGCCGTCAGCGGCGGTCACCATCACCAGTACCGGCGGGCGCAGGCGCTGTAAAATTCGCGCGACTAAACCTTCAATCTGTTCGTCGGTCATGGCGAGCCTCCGTTAGCCGATGAGCGTCACCTGCGCGCCGTTTTTCAACCCGGCGGCATTGGCTTCTTCGGTATCGATGTGAAACTCCAGCGCGAAGTCATCGCGCACCCGCACCACCACTTCATCGAAAGTCAGCTGACGCTTGCCGTTGCTGCGCACGCTGACCTTCTGGCCATTGCTAACGTTGAGCTGGCGCGCGTCCTGCGGCGACATATGAATATGCCGCCAGGCGCAGATCACCTGCGAATGGAGTTCAACGTGGCCTGCGGGCCCAATCAGCAGCGCGCTACCGGCATTATCCAGCTGGCCGGACTCACGAACCGGCGCCTTAATCCCGAGCGTGAAACAGTCGGCGCGCGATACTTCCAGCTGCGATACCGGGCGGGTCGGCCCGAGGACGCGGACGTTGGTCAGCGAGCCTTTCGGCCCGACAACGGTCACGCACTCCTGGGCGGCGAACTGCCCCGGCTGGCGCAGCGGTTTGAACGGCGTCAGGCTGTAGCCTTTGCCGAATAGCGCCTCGACGTCCTGTTGCGCGAGATGGACGTGGCGGTTGGAGATCCCCACCGGGATCGCCGGCGCCGTTGCGCTCAGGCGGGCGGCGATTTTTTCGCGAACCAGGGTGTCGATCATGACTTCTTCCCTTTCTTCAGCGCCGGATGTTTATCTTCCGTTTCGTTCGGGGCGGCAGGGGGGACGATGGGTTCCGGGGCGGCGATAACCACCGGTTCGGCCGCTTTTTTCGCAGGCGGCGGGTTGCCTTTGAGGTTGCTTAACGCTTCAACCACACAGCGCTCCGGGCGGGCAATCACCAGCGACTTCACGGTGTGCTCGGCGCCGGCCACCGCCACGCCGCGTTCAATGGCGGTGTGGATGGCGCTGATCTCCCCTTCAAAGCAGACGCTCACCAGCCCGGAGCCTGGTTTGCGATAGCCAATGCAGGTCACTCCCGCAGCTTTACAGGCGGCGTCGACGGCCTGAATGGCGGCGACCCATCCTCGCGTTTCAATTACGCCTAAACTTTTCATGGTCGGCTCCTGTTAATGGCGGACTAAGCGAATATCAAAATCAAATTGCCGGAAGAAGGTTTCCAGCCGGTCCAGTTCGTCCGGTGAATAAGACGGGTCCTGGGTAATCGGGTAGGGCATATCCAGGCGTTCGTACTTTTTGCGTCCCAACTGGTGGTACGGCAGCATGTCGATGCGGCGGATATTCCCGCGCTTCGCCAGCTTCTGTACGTAATCAATGGCGCCGGTAATGGCGTCGAATGAGTCGTTGTAGCCGCGAATGAGCGGCATACGCACAATGACGTTGGCGCCGGAATCCACCAGCCATTCGAGATTGCGGCGGATCCCTTCGTTGCCGATGCCGAGCATCGCCCTGTGGTGATCGCTGTTAATCTGCTTTATGTCGAATAAGAAGGTGTCGGTGACCGGCGCCAGCTTCTGGTAGTTGGCAAGCGGGGTGGTGCCCTGGGTTTCGACGGCGGTGTTAATCATCATCTTTTTGCATTCGCTGAATAAGGCGACGGCAAAATCGGTCTGCAGGCTCATCTCGCCGCCGCCGATGGTGACGCCACCGCCGGAGGAGATGTAGAAGTCGTAGTCCTGCATGATGATCTCCATCAGCTCGCTGACGGTGACGTCCTTGCCCATAATGTCCAGCGCGTTCTGGGTGCAAATCTCTTCGCATTTGCGGCAGCCGATACAGTCTTTATTGCGGTCGACGAAGTGCTTCATTTCGCCGTTTTCTTCCGCCCGATAATGAATACCCGCCGGACAGACGCTGACGCAGTCGCCGCAGTTAATGCATTTGTCGTGCGAGAACATCACCTGGAACTGGCTGTTCAGCCCTTCCGGGTTGGCGCACCACGGGCAGCGAATGTTGCAGCCCTTAAAAAACACCAGCGTGCGAATGCCATCGCCGTCATAGATCGAATATTTCTGGATATTGAAAATTCGGCCCGTTAATTCTTGTTTTGCGATCACGCTTGCCTCCCGCTCCGTCCCGTTACGGGACGGAGAACTTCCGGTTATTTCTCAAATACAGCTCATTTAATTCTCTTTAAGAGAACTAGAACTTCTCAATCACCGTACGGCTGATGATCTCGTCCTGGACCTCTTTGCACAGCTCGACGAAGTAAGCGCTGTAGCCGGCGACGCGGACGATCAGGTCGCGGTATTTCTCCGGCTCCTGCTGCGCCTTCTTCAGCACTTCGTTATCGACATAGCTGAACTGCATCTGGCCGTTGCCGAGAATCGAGGCGGTACGCAGCAGGGTAATCAAGCCGTGGCGACCTTCCGGGGTATCCAGCAGTCCTTTGAGGAACTTGAAGTTGTGCACCATGCCGATGTTCATGGTTTCCACATTCATCTTGCTGACCGACTTGATAATCGCCGTCGGGCCTTGTTTATCCGCGCCCTGGGTCGGGCTGATGCCGTCGGAGAGCGGCATCCACGCCAGGCGGCCGTTCGGCGTGGCGTTGGTCAGCTCGCCGATTGGCGTGTTGTTGGAGATAGACAGGGTGCCGTGGCTGAGGGTCGAGTAGAGCATTTTGTACTTACGGCACTCTTTCTCGGTCCATTCGGTAATATCCAGCGCGTACTGGTCGACGTAGTTATCGTCGTTACCGTATTTCGGCGCGTTCAGGCAGTCGCGGCGCAGCGCTTCGTAACCTTCAAAGTTGGCCAGCAGCGCATCGCGGATCTGCTCAAGGGTGTATTTCTTCTCTTCGAACACCAGCTTGCGGATCGCCGCCATCGAGTCGACGTAGGTCGCCAGGCCGGAGAAAATCAGCCCCGGACCGTGGTTGACCATCGCGCCGCCGGCGGCGACATCTTTGCCGCTCTCCATGCAGCCTTCCACCAGCAGCGACATCAGCGGTTTCGGCGCCACATCGCGGTGGACGCGCTGGCTGATGACGGTGCCGATGGCCGACAGGCGCACGATATGGGCGATCTGCTGTTTCACCGCCGCGTCGAATTCGTCGAAGGTGCGCAGGTCGCGCAGGTCGCCGGTATCCAGCCCCTGATAGCTATCGAACAGCACCATCCGTCCGCGGTTGAGCACGAACTCGATAGCAATAGGCCACTGGGTGTAGCCGGTGGAGGTCCACTGGTAGATGCGCCCGGATTTCTGCGGCTCAACGCAGCCCATCAGGCAGTAATCGCGGGCGTCTTCAAAATCGAAGCCTTTGCGCAGCATCATCTTGATGTGGGAGTCATCGAAGTGGCAGGCCGGGAAGCCCATTCCCGCTTTCACCACGTCGACGATTTTTTCCATGTATTTCTGCGGCGACTGGTTGTGGATACGGCAGGCCAGCGACGGCTGGTAAACCTTCACGAAGCGCACGGCGTCCATAATCAGATAGGTCAGATCGTTACAGGCATCGCCGCCGCTACGTTTCTGGCCGCCAACGGTGAGGTTGATAAACGGCTGATAACCCGCGAAATATTTCGCGCCCAGCTCGCTCGACATCCACATCAGTTCGGCACATTTGATGATGAACGCCTGCAGCAGCTCCAGCGCGGTGTCGTGGGTCAGGCGGCCTTCGCGGATATCGGCTTCGAACATCGGGTAGCAGTACTGGTCGACGCGTCCCAGCGACAGCCCGGTCTGGTTCTCTTCGATTTCAAACAGGGATTCGACGGTCCAGATACTCTGCAGCGCTTCCTGCAAGGTCTTCGGCGGATTGGCCGGCACGTTTTCGTTGACGTCGGCGATGGTCAGCAGCTCGGCGCGGCGCTGGGCGTTTTGCTCTTTAGCCGCCAGTTCGCGGGCATGGGCGGCGATGCGGCGGGCGTAGTTGACCACCCCTTCACAGGTTTCAATCGCCGCTTTGTAGTAGTAAATGCGGTCGATATCTTCTGGGTTTTCCATGCTCAGGCTGGCCAGATGCGCCTCGGCATCGGCTTTAATGCCGTTCATCCCTTTGGTGAACAGCAGAACGTCGTAGCCCGGGCAGGTATCGCCGCCGCCGTTAATCTGGTGATAGGAGAGGTCGCTGACGAAGGTCTCGCCGCTGAAGGCCCAGACTCCAGCCTCACGGTATTGCGCTTCGCAAATCTCATCCAGCGAACGGCCTTCCCAGAATGGGACGATCTCTTCGCGAATGGTTTTTTTATCTGCTTCGCTGATTTCAAACGGATCCTGCGGGCGGGTGCTCATGGTGTCGAGCTCGTCGCGCACCCAGCGCCAGGCGATATCCGGCGAGAAGGCGCCCGCGCGCGGCTTGCCGCACGGATGGCCGACGATCAGCTCATCATCCTGAATCAGAATCGGCGCGGTTTCGCAGGCGTGGCGGAAAGCTTTCGCCCGCAGCAGAATGGTCGGCATGCCCGGGTTGGCTTTGACCACTTCGGTAAAGGCCAGCGCGCGATAGATAGAGACGCTCGGGCGTACCGTCAGGTAGTGGTTACGCAGGCGCTGCATGCGCGGGGTTAAGCCTTCCATCACCGGCGTGTCGGCGCAGGCGGCGAACGGCGCGTGGCTGACCGGCTGTACGCCGCTAAACAGGCGCACCGGCAGATTCAGCGCGCTGAGGTTGCGCTGGGCGCTGATAAACATGGCGGAGAGTTCGTTCACTTCAGCATGGTCAAAAGCGGCGCCGCGCAGCATGGCGTCGAGCATCGGATAGCCGTCAATGGCGCAGGCGGCGCGGACTTCGCTTAGTTCCGCCAGCTTGAACCACAGGCACTCCACGATTTCATAGGCCTGCTGGGTATTCAGCGCGCCGCTGTTGATATCGCGTTGGAAGTAAGGCAGTAGCGCGATATCCGCCCCTTGCGGGTTAACCGCATAGCTGCCGTTGTCCAGCTGTAGCGCCAGCTGGAACAGATAGAATGCCTGGCAGGCTTCTTTGAAATTACGCGCCGGATGAGCCGGAACGTGGTGCAGAATGGCCGCGCTGTCGAGCAGCTCGGCTTTGCGATAAGCATTGGTTTCCGCGGCCGCCAGCTGTTCGGCGCTGTTGGCCAGATTTTGCGCCAGCGCCAGCAGGGCGTCGCAGGCGTAGATGGCGGCGCGGCAGCCGTTGACTTCATCCATACCGCTGCGGCTAACGGCGCTACCGAGTGCGCGAGTTTTCTCTTCTAACTGGTGTTTAATCGCCAGCACGCCTTTTTCGACCACCAGTTTGTAGTCTGGTGAATCCAGATCGCTGTTGAGGTTGAGGAACTGGAACGCGGATGGGCGATGCGCGGCGCTTTCATCATGGAAAATCGCCCCGTGCGGTTTACGGGTCTGGTTACCGACGATCAGCTCGTCGGCGCTGATGGTCAGCGGCAGCTGGCGCATCAGTTCATAGAAGCGGCGCGCCGGTTTAACGGCGGCGGGAACGCCCGCGATGTCGCCATCAAGAGCGTTCAGTGTGGTGGCATGTTCGGTGCACAGCGTGCTTTTCTGGGCGAGTAAACGGTCTGCCAGCACTTTTACGCGCGGCGTTAAGTTGTAGTGTGCCATGAAGTATTCTCCAGATGTTCTTTTTCCGCGGCTGATGACAACCCGGTTGTGGATACAGTGTCCGTTTCTGCCGGGTGGCGGCTGACGCCTTACCCGGCCTGCAAATAACCCAGCGATCACCCGGTTATCTGTTACCCGTAGGCCCGCGCAAGCGGAGCGCCGCCGGGCGATGTCTGTTGTCCATGCCACGCCTGGCGATAAAGTTCGGTTAACGCGTTAGCGTCTGGCGCGCGTGGGTTGGTCGGAGTACAGCTGTCGCGCAGCGCCTGGCCGACCATCTCCGGCAGGCGGCGCTCGAATTCAGCCGCCGCGATGCCGGTGTCGCTAATGCCGGAGGGCATGCTCATCTCTTCTTTTAACGCCTGAATGGCGACCAGCAGGCTGGCGACGCCCTGGCGTGGCGAGGCGGCAGGCAGATCCAGCAGATGCGCCAGACGGGCATATTTATGCGCCGCGAGGGTGTCGCACTGGCCGTCGACATCGGCGTTCCAGGCGACGACGTGCGCCATCAGCAGGGCGTTGGCGCGGCCATGGGGCACGCGGAAGACGCCGCCGAGGGCGTGTGCCAGGCTGTGGGTTATCCCCAGCGAGGCATTGGTGAAGGCCATGCCCGCCATGCAGGAGGTGTTGTGCATCTTTTCGCGCGCCAGCAGGTTGTCGCCGCTGCGCCAGCAGGTCGGCAGATAGCGAAATACCTGCTGCACCACTTTCTCCGCCAGCGCGTCGGAAAAGTCGCTGGCGGCGCGGGAGACGTAGGCCTCAAGGGCGTGACACAGCACGTCCATGCCGGTGTCGGCGGTAATTGCCGGCGGTACCGAAGCCACCAGCGCCGGGTCAAGAATGGCGATATCCGGCAGCAGCGACGCATCCACCAACACCAGCTTCTCCGCGTTGGCTTTCACCACCGAAAAGGCGGTGACTTCCGAACCAGTGCCGCTGGTGGTGGGGATGGCGACAAAGCATGGACGCGGCCGGTTAGCCTGCGGACGGGTTTGCGCCAGGGAGAAAATAACCGCTTTGGCGGCATCGATTACCGAACCGCCGCCGAGCGCGATAACCAGATCCGGATAGTGGTTATCCATCAGCTTCATGCCGCGCACCACGGTGGCGATATCCGGATCGGCCACCACGTCGTCCCACACCTGCCAGGCGATCCCGCGCTGGCGCAGCAGGGCGGTGACGCGCTCGGCGAGGCCAAACTTCACCATCGCTTGATCGGTTACCAGCAGCACGCTGCGGGCGGAGAGTTCGTTCAGCACCGAGAGGGCGTCCTGACCGAAGCAAATCCGCGGTTTCAGTAAAAATTCACTCATTGGGCTATTCACTCCTGTTAGGCGTCCCGAAACACGTTCTCGACAATGGCGACCACCGACATCGCTTTGTAGCGCTCTTTATTGAGCGCGAAGTACTCTTCCGCCAGCACGATGTCGTGCATGCCGGCGCCGACGTTATCGACGGCGACCCAGGTCTGGTCCTTCATCGGCTGCTGATTGTCATCCAGTCGGGTGACCAACAGCAGGTTGCTGCCGCGCAGCTCATCGCATTTCTGCGTGGCGACGACATGGCCGGTTACCTTTGCGAGAATCATCGTTTTATCGCCTTATATCAGTGCGTTACTTAGCAAGGCGCTCCAGCACCTGGCGGATAACGCGTTCCACGTTTTGCTCGTTGATTTCGCCTTCCATGCTGGCGGCGCCTGCGCTGGCGAAACGGTCATCGCTGCCTGCGGATCGCGCTGGCGCGGCGTTAGCCGGGGCGTTGAAACGCAGGTCATCAAGAATGCTGCGCTGCGGATCGCTCGCCGGAGAGACGATGGTCGGCTGTGGTTCAGGGCGGCTGCCCGGGGCGCGAAGCTCGTCGATCGACCGCACGCCGTAGCCGACTTTGCGGATATTGAGCAGGTTCATCGGGCCGACGTTGTCGGAGCTGGAACCGCCGCCGACCGCGCCGCAGCCGAGGGTCAGCGCCGGGGAGATGTTGGTAGTCGCGCCGATACCGCCGAGCGCCGCCGGAGTATTAATCAGAATGCGATTGACCGGTTTTTCGAGGCTGAACTGGCGGATGACGTCCTGATTACGGGTGTGGATCACCAGCGTATGGCCGAGTCCTTCGTTGGTCAGCAGCTCCACCACGCGGTGGCAGGCGGCTTTCCAGTCTTCTGCCACGTACAGGCCGAGCACCGGGCACAGTTTTTCGCGCGAGTAGGGGTTTTTCGGCGATACGGTGGTCTGTTCGGCGATCAGTACTTTAGTGCTGGCCGGGACACAGAAGCCCGCCATCTGGCTGAGGTACAGCGCGGTTTTGCCGACCACTTTCGGGTTGATGGTGCCGTTCGGGCGCAGCAGCAGCGCCGCCATTTTCGCCGCTTCATCTTCATTCATAAAGTAGGCACCCTGCGCTTCCAGCTCGCGGTGAACCTCGTCGTAAATGCAGCCTTCGACGATGATCGACTGCTCGGAGGCGCAGATCACCCCATTATCGAAGGTTTTGCTGGTGATGATATCTTTCACCGCGTGGTGGATATCGGCGCTGCGTTCGATAAACGCCGGGCCGTTGCCCGGGCCGCCGCTGATGGTTGGGGTGCCGGACGCATAGGCCGCACGCACCATGCCTTCGCCGCCGGTGGCGAGGATCAGCGACACGTCTTTGCTGTGCATCAGCTCAGAGGTGGCTTCGAGCGTCAGCTGGGTGATGCCGTCGACGCTGCCTGCCGGCGCGCCGGCCGCTTCCGCCGCGCGTTTGACGATTTCAATCGCCTTCCAGCTGCACTGACGCGCGCCCGGATGCGGGGAGAAGATAATGGCGTTGCCGGCCTTGAGGGCGATCAGCGCTTTGTAGATAACCGTAGAGGTTGGGTTCGTTGAGGGGACCAGCGCGCAAATGACGCCCAGCGGCACGCCCACGTCCATCACTTTTTTTACCGGGTCGTCATGAATGATGCCAACGGTCTTCATATCTTTGATGGCGTCGTAGACGCGCAGCGAGGCGAAACGGTTTTTCAGCACTTTGTCCTGCCAGTTGCCAAAACCGGTCTCTTCCGCGGCCATTTTCGCCAGCGCTTCGGCGTGGTGCGCTGCTTCCTGGGCCACGTTTTTCACGATGGCGTCGATTTGCTGCTGCGAAAAGGTGGCCAGCATCGCCTGCGCCTTTTTGGCGTTGCGCACCAGTTCCCGCGCGTTCTGCCGGGACTGCAAATCGTTATCCAGTTCAATCATGAGTCTATCCTTCATCAGACGAAAAGAGTGGAGACGGGGCGCGCCCTGTCAGGTCATGCTTTGTGCTGCGCCGCGATTTTTTCGATGTCGTTATGTGGACGCGCAATGACGCGAGAGCTGACGACTTCGCCGATGCGTTTCGCCGCTTCCACGCCGGAGTCGACCGCTGCGTTGACCGCGCCGACGTCGCCTTTCACCATCGCGGTGACCAGGCCGGAGCCGACGTTTTCATAGCCAATCAATTCGACGTTGGCGGCTTTGCACATCGCATCCGCGGCTTCAATACAGGCCACCAGACCTTTGGTTTCGATAAGACCAAGCGCTTCTTTCATCAGGTTTCTCCGTTAGTCCGCAATTTTGTAATGCGAGACGATTTTGTTGATGTCGTTATGCGGACGGGCGATGACCAGCGAGGTCACCACTTCGCCGATGCGTTGTGCGGATTCAACGCCGGAATCGACTGCCGCTTTTACCGCGCCGACGTCGCCTTTCACCATGGCGGTGACGAGGCCGGAGCCGACGTTTTCATAGCCGATAAGCTCGACGTTGGCGGCTTTACACATCGCATCCGCCGCTTCAATGCAGGCCACCAGACCTTTGGTTTCAATCAGACCTAATGCATCACCCATTTGCGTTCTCCTGGCCTTCAGGCCTTGTGTTTAATGACGATTTTGTTGATGTCGTTATGTGGACGCGCGATGACCAGCGAGGTCACCACTTCGCCGATGCGCTGCGCGGATTCCACACCGGAATCCACCGCCGCTTTTACCGCGCCGACGTCGCCTTTCACCATCACGGTGACCAGGCCGGAGCCGACGTTTTCATAGCCGATCAGTTCGACGTTGGCGGCTTTACACATCGCGTCCGCTGCTTCAATACAGGCCACCAGACCTTTGGTTTCGATAAGCCCCAATGCATCACCCATCGTGATCTCCTCCAGAACAGGTTTTGTTATTCGGGAAAACCGTCCGCGTAACGGCATCAACACGCGGAAGCGGCGTTCGGGGTTCACTATAGGGAATGGGGAAGGAAGTGAAATTTAAATCCGTGTAGATGAATATTTTAGGTTTTTACTCTGTGATTTAGCTTTATTTAAACTTATTTTTATCTGTTCGTTCTTTTTTATGCGTATTGATTTTTATGATGATATGGCGCTTTTTTAGGCTATTTATCGGCGGGAGATGAATGTTAATAAGATGTTAATTACTTGCCAGCGGTTAGTAATATAGCCGCGTGATAATTGTGGGTATGCTCATGTTTTGGCGTCGAAGCTAAATGCAAAACGTGCGCTTTTAGCATCGTGGAAAGAGGGGGCAATAATGGAGCGTGAGCGAGGGCGCATTTTCCTCGCGGCGGTTCAGGGGGGACGGGTTAGTTAAGCGTGCTGCCGGACTTCAGCGTGCAGATGTAGAGCGGCGAGTTGATAGAGCTCAGCAGGATAGCTTTGTCGTTAAGCTTTTGTGCGTTGAGGAACAGGCCGTCATGGCTGTCGGACATTTCGCGCATGAAGTAGTCGAAGATGACATTCGGCGATTCGTCGATGGATGAGGCGCTGGATTCCCACTTTTTGATGCGGTAGTGGCGTTCGGTTGCCGAGATGCGTTGGCTGGTGTAGCTGAATTTGACGTAGCGCTGCAGGTAGAGCCAGCCGGCGGCAGAATCGGTATAGCCTTCCACCACCATCGAACCGTTGCCGTTAGCGGCAAAGTTAAAATGGATATTGCCGTTCACATTCTCTTTTTCCATGTTTTCAAAACGCATGATCGCTTTGGTGGAGCAGCTCATCACGCCATCGTTGGCATCTGGCAGCAGGCGCCAGACGCTAAAACCGGCGGCGGCGACAAACGTCAGAGCGGAAAGGGCGAAAAAGGGGCGGGGCGCGAGTTTCATTGCGGCTTCCAGGAGTAGTAAAAGTAGTTATCGCAATAGCTAAACGGGTTGTCCTCGTGCATCGCGCAGTGGGCGAGAAATACCCGGCCCAGGCCGTTAGTCTCCAGCCGGTCGCCGTAGAAGAAAACGAAACGCTCCCCCGGCTTGCAGCCGAGCTTCAGCCGCTGACGCACCTCATCGAAATTCTTAGCGTAGGCCGTGGCGGAAACCGAACGCAGCATTTCATCGCTGGCCAGCAGTTCGCACTGGCTGTGGTTCATCAGCGTCAGATTGATCGGTCGGGCGACGTGGGTACCGGCAAAAGTGAATGCCACCAGCAGCAGGGCGATGATCAGCAGACAGCCGCCGGCCAGATACCAGCACATTCCGCGCGCATGTGGCGAATCGGTGGGCGGCGTTGTCGCCGCCGGGGGGACGGTTTCAGCAGCCCTCTCGGGTGGGTTAGCGGCCTCGGTAAGCGCCGGCCCGGCATCGAGCAGTTCAATACTCAGATCCTGGTTCAGCTGCAGCATGCCGCGCGACACGGTGACGATAATGTTATCGATATCGTAGTGGCGGAAGGTTTTGCGCAGCATACTCAGGTATTGATTGAGGTTGCTGTTGGAAGAGGTTAAGCCGTTATCATCCCAGACTTTTTTTAATACTTCATCGCGGCTGACGACGCCGGTATGGCGGAGAAAAAAATAGAGTAGCGCGCTGGCGGTGATGGATAGCTGGCTATCCGGTTCATCGCTGCCGGGCAGGGTAAGCGTGCCGTCCGTTGCATCATAAATGAGACGGGCATTGATGTTATAGCGCATCGCGGCCTCACTCTATTCGCTTCACGCGGGAAGCGTCATTTTGGTCAGATCGTTCACCAGCGACTGGCGGTGTTCATTGCTCATGGTGCGCCCTTCGGTCAGTTCCGATAACCAGATGCCGTCGGCCGCGTAGCGTACCAGCGTGCCGGTCGGGCCGTTATCCAGCGCATCGCCCTGCGCCAGGTGATCCAGCATCCAGTCGCGCCAGCATTTTCGCAGCACCGGCTCGTCCGGCATCGCCAGCGACAGCACCATCAACTGGCGGCTTTCGTGAGTGTCCGTCAGCTCCGGGTTGGACAGATAGCGCAAATAGGCGCGGGTAAAGCGCCCGTAAGCGATGTTATCGGCGGCCATCAGTTCGCTAATCGCCTTTTCCATGATCGCCAGCAGCCGGGCGAACAGGGCGAAAATCAGCGCCTGCTTATTGGGAAAGTGATGCAGGAGGCCACCTTTGCTCACGCCAGCCTCGCGGGCGACGGCGTTCAGCGACAGGGCGGCGATACCATCCCGGCCGGCAATCATCGCTGCCGATTCAAGCAACTGACGGTGGAGACGGACGGGATCTTTTTTACGATGCTGGGCTTCCATATTCATGGCCGGAATCATACCGACCAGACGGTATGATTATTCTTGATCGCTATCAATATGAGAGGTGGCTTCGTGCGACGGGATACCGTTAATGCGTGGAGGCTCACAAATTGTCATATTAATGAACGCGATAACCCGGATGGGCTATCGCGTTGAGGTTTATTTCGTTGCCAGATGCACCGCCAGGCCGCTTTGCCCCGGCGCCAGCTCCGGGCGCAGCGTCAGCGACGGGATCAGATAATCGCCATGATTCTGCCGGCGGAATGGAATGGGCTCGGTTTGCCACAGCGTGTCCAGCCGCTCGGCCAGCGTGGCGCACTGGTCGGCGAATTGCCCGGCATCGGTTTTATCCGTGCGGTAGAACACCAGCGGCGGAAGCACCTCAAAGCCGGGATAGAACAGCATACCGTGCTGAATGGGGAACAGGATGTCGTCGATGGGGCCATTGATCCCGCGCGGTGAATAGTGTTCCGCCCAGCCGCCGGCGGTGACGATCAGCATCGCCCGTTTGCCGACGAAGGTGCCTTCCCCATAGCGATCGCCCCAGTGGCGGTCGCTGTGCTCGCCGACGCCATAGGCAAAGCCCCAGGCGTACACCCGGTCGATCCAGCCCTTCATGATGGCGGGCATTGAGAACCACCACAGCGGGAACTGGAAAATCACCGTATCGGCCCACAGCAGCTTTTCCTGCTCGGCTGCGATATCCGCACTTTGGGTGCCCTGGGCAAAGGCCTGTTTGGAATCGAGGGTCGGCCGCCAGAACTCGCCGACCGGCGGGGCGCCGCTGTCATCGGCGTCATACCCGGCCTTCCAGCGCATGGCGTAGAGATCGGAGACTTGCACTTCATGCCCGGCCTGCTGCAGATGGCGGACGGCAAAATTTTTCAGCGCGCCATTAAGCGAGCGCGGTTCCGGATGGGCGTAAATCAGCAGTACTTTCATAACATCACCTCTGGCGTATGGAGAGCTGCAGAGTAGGAAAGCTGACGCTATAGTAGAAATTAATTACTTAAATTCCAGGTATAGCTGTGATTAATTTACATCGTCTGGATCTTAATCTGCTGCGCACGCTTGATGTGCTGCTCAGTGAAAATAATGTCACCCGGGCGGCGCAGCGGCTGAATCTGTCGCAGCCCTCGGTGAGCATTCAGCTCGCCAGGCTGCGGGAGATTTTCGCCGACCCGCTGCTGATGCCGGGTCCGCGCGGCATGCAGCCCACCGCCCGCGCCGATGAACTTCGCCAGCCGCTGCGCGCAGCGCTAGCCGCACTGGAGCAGGCGGTGGCGCCGGTGGCGCCTTTTGATCCGGCGACGGCGGCGGAGACCTGGCGGGTGGCAGCGACGGACTATATGGCCTCGGCGATCCTCCTGCCGATGCTGGGCAGGCTACGGCTGGCCTCTCCCGGCAGTCGGCTGGCGGTGTTCGAGCTACAGCCGGCGCGGCTGGAGCAGCAGGCGGCCAGCGATACAGTAGATCTCTTCTTTCATACCCGCGAGGGCGCGCCGCCGGGGCTACATCAGCGCCTGCTGTTTCGCGAACGCTATGTGCTGGCAGGCCGGGCGGAGCATCCGGCGCTGCGGCCTGGGCTTAGCCTGGAAACGTTCTGTCAGCTGGAGCACGTGATCGTCTCCCCGGACGGGGGCGGCTTCAGCGCGGCGACCGATACCGCGCTGGCGAATCTTGGCCTGGCGCGGCGGGTTGTCCTTTCCGTGCCACATTTCCTGTTTATGCTGGAGACCCTGCGCAATAGCGATCTGGTGGCGGTGCTGCCGGAGCGGCTGGTGCGCGGGCAGAGCGGGCTGGAAGTCGTCGAGCCGCCACTGGCGGTCGCCGGCTTTGAGATGCTGATGCTGTGGCACGAGCGCTGGCACCGCGACCCGGCGCATCAATGGCTGCGTCAGTTCATTGTGAATTCACTGGAGGAACAGACATGCTGAGTGGACTGAATCACCTGACCCTGGCAGTCAGCCAGTTGGCGCCGAGCGTGGCGTTTTATCAGCAACTGCTGGGCATGACGCTGCACGCCCGCTGGGACAGTGGCGCCTATCTCTCCTGCGGCGATCTGTGGCTGTGCCTGTCGCTGGATCCGCAGCGGCGCATCACCCCGTCGGAAGAGAGCGACTACACCCATTATGCGTTTAGCATTAGCGAGGCGGATTTCGCCAGCTTCGCCGCCCGCCTGGAGGTTGCCGGCGTGGCGGTCTGGAAGCTAAACCGCAGCGAAGGCGCCTCGCACTATTTCCTCGATCCCGATGGCCACAAGCTGGAGCTGCACGTCGGCAGTCTCGACCAGCGGCTGGCCGCCTGCCGTGAGCAGCCGTATAAGGGAATGGTGTTTTTTGACCAGTGAAGCTGATTTGCGGACGCGGGGTAACCCGTAGCCCCGGTAAGCGCAGCGCCACCGGGGAGAACAGGTTAAACTTCACTCCATCGCCACCTTCACCGCTTCTCCCAGCTTCACCATCACCGCTTTATGTTTCTCGGTCGGCGGCAGGGCGCAGTTGATCCTGACGCAGTTGCGATACTTGCCCGCTGCCGAAAACAGCGAGCCCGGCGCGACCTGGATCTTCAACCGGCACAGCTGTTTGGCGACGCAGACCATATCCACCTGCTCCGGGAGCTCCACCCACAGCATAAAACCACCTTTTGGCCGGGTGACGCAGATCCCGCAGGGGAAAAATTCCCGCAGCCAGCAGGTGTAGATCTCCATATTACGCTGATAGATCTGCCGCATCCGCCGCACGTGACGGTGGTAGTGGCCTTCGCGAATAAAATTGCAAGCCGCCAGTTGGGTTGAAGGGACGTTAGTGCCGCTGGCGGCGTACTTCATCTGTAGCAGCTTGTCGTAGTAGCGCCCGGGCGCTATCCAACCGATGCGCAGGCCGGGGGCGATGGTTTTGGTAAAAGAGCTGCAGAGCATCACCCGGCCGTCGATATCCCAGGAGTGAATGGTGCGCGGGCGAGGGTACTCGGTGGCCAGCTCGCCGTAAATATCATCCTCGAAAATCACGATATCGTGGCGCTGGGCCAGGTTCAGCACCGCGCGCTTGCGAGCGTCCGGCATGATAAAGCCCAGCGGGTTATTGCAGTTTGGCACGAGGATCACCCCTTTGATCGGCCACTGATCCAGCGCCAGCTCCAGGGCCTCAATGCTGATCCCGGTTTCCGGATCGGTAGGGATCTCAATGGTCTTTAATCCCAGTCCGCGCAGCATCTGCATCGTGCCGTAGTAGCAGGGAGATTCCACCGCCACGATATCGCCAGGCTGGCATACCGACAGCAAGGCCAGAGACAGCGCGCTATGGCAGCCGCTGGTGAGCACCAGATCGTCAGCCGTCACTACCGAGCCGCCGTCAAGCATCAGACGGGCGATCTGCTCCCTCAGCTCGCGGCGCCCGGCCAGCTCGTCATAGTTCAGCACTTCGCTGAGGTTATGCTGGATCGCCCGGCTCAGTTCGCGCCAGATAGGCTTCAGGCTTGGCTGTGTGACATCCGGCGAGCCGCCGCCGAAGGGGATAATCGATTTATCGTAGCGGGCGTCGAGCATGGTCAGCACCTGATCCCACTGGGTGATCTCCACCGGGCGCTGTACCGGACGCGACATCGGCGGCACCGGCGGCTGGGCCTTGCGGGGGGCAACGAAATAGCCCGATCGCGGCTGCGGTACGATCATCTGCTGCTGCTCAAGCAACTGATAGGCCTGCTGGACGGTGCTGATGCTGACGCCATGTTCCTGGCTCAGGCTGCGCACCGACGGCAGTTTTTCGCCGTGGCGATACAGGCCCTGTTCGATGCGTTCGGCCAGCAGCGTAGCGAGATGTTGGTAGCGGGTCATGCTGTATCCTTAATTTCCGCCATACAGATGGAATAACCAGTACAGATTGGCGTAAAAATTGGGCTCTGGTGTACGTTTTAGCTAATCTGTATGTTAAAGAAAAGCGTTTTGTGAATCTGTATTCCTTGGCCCCAAATCCGTGAAGATAAAGCCTCTGGCAAGGTGAGGAGGTAGAGGATGGAATTTCACGAGAACAGGGCAAGACAGCCATTTATCGGTTTCGTACTGCTGGTGCGGTTTATCAAAAAATGGTGGCTTCAGGAGCAAACGCGCAGAGCTTTGCAGCGAATGAGCGACGAACAGCTGAAAGACATCGGCCTGCGTCGGGATCAGATCAATTAAAAAGTGCGGTTTTTTTCAGGCATCATTCCTTCTTTGCCCCGGTAAGCGCTGGCGACGCCGGGGAATACATTCACGAAATTTATCAATTGATGCGGCGCGATCGTCCGTTTCTTGATACTTACCCTGATAAGTATTATTTTCTTCTCAACAATGAGAGGAAAACCTGTGACCGAAGACGACCTGTTTGCCCGCCGCCCGTTGGGGATGAGAATGGCCATGGTGGTGCGCCAGTGGCGCGCCATTATTGACTCCGCTATCACCGATACCGGACTCACCCAGTCCAGCTGGACGGTGTTGATGCAACTGCATCAGCTGGGAGACAACGTCTCGGTCAGCGAACTGGCGGAGGTGCAGGGAATTGAACTGCCGCCGCTGATGCGCACCCTCTCGTTACTGGAAAAGCAGGGCTATCTGGTGCGTTCTACATCGCCATATGACAAACGCATTCGCCTGCTGACGCTGACCGCCGAGGGGCGGGCGATTCTGGAAAAACTGAGCTGCGTGATCGAGACCTATCAGGAACGCGTGACTCAGACCATCCCGGAGGCCGACCTCGCCACCTTCAGCGCCACATTAAATCAAATCGCCTGCCGTTTGCGGAATATCCGCGAAGAAGATAACAAGATCTAACACACTATGATGACGCCTGAACAAAAATTTGCCCGCTGGGTACGGGTGAGTATTGCCGCTTTTCTGGGAATATTCGCCTGGTTTATCGTTGCCGATATCTGGATCCCGCTGACGCCGGACTCCACCGTCATGCGCGTGGTGACCCCGGTTTCGTCGCGGGTCTCCGGCTATGTCTCGCACGTTTACGTGCACAACAACAGCCAGGTGAAAAAGGGCGACCTGCTGTATGAGCTCGACCCAACGCCATTCATTAATAAAGTTGAAGCGGCGGAGATCGCCCTCGAGCAGGCGAAACTGAGCAACCAGCAACTGGATGCACAAATCGCCGCCGCCCGCGCCAACCTGCGCACCGCACAGTACACCGCCCGTAACGATAAGGTCACGCTCGATCGCTACCAGCGCCTGAGTACGATGCAGAACGTCTCGCAGTCCGACCTCGATAAGGTGCGGACCACCTGGCAGACCAGCGAGCAGTCGGTCTCGGCGCTGAACGCGCAGATCCAGAACCTGCTGATCCAGCGCGGTGAGCGCGACGATAAGCGCAACGTCACTCTGCAGAAATACCGTAATGCGCTGGAGGAGGCGCAGCTGAACCTGGCCTGGACCCAGGTGCGTGCCGAAACTGACGGTATGGTCAGCAACCTGCAGCTTAACCCGGGGATCTACGCCACCGCGGCGACGGCCGTGCTGGCGCTGGTCAACAACAATACAGATATCGTCGCTGACTTCCGTGAGAAGAGCCTGCGCCACACCGCGGTAAACACCGATGCAGCGGTGGTCTTTGATGCCCTGCCGGGGCAAGTTTTCCCGGCGCACGTCACCAGCAGCGATGCCGGGATTCTGGCGGGGCAGGAGGCGGTGAACGGCCAGCTGTCGCAGCCGGAGCAGTCCACCCGCTGGGTGCGCGACGCACAGCGCATGCGCATTCACGTCGCGCTGGATCAGCCGCTGGCGAAACCGCTGCCGACCGGCGCCCGCGCCACGGTGCAGCTGTACAATAGCGAGGGACCTTTCGCCCGCACCTTCGCCGGCCTGCAGATCCACCTGGTGAGCTGGTTGCACTATGTCTATTAATACCCTGGCGCACGTCTTTACGCCGCACGGCAATATCGTCTACACGGCGAATGATTTTCGCCAGACGGTGCGTATCGCCGTGGCCGGGACGATTGCGCTCAGTATCTCCACCTTCTACGACGTGCAGTACGGCGTATTTTTTGTGGTGTATCCGCTGATGCTGATGTCGCTGGTGCCGGTGTTCAACCGCCATGTCGCCCGCCAGTTTGTGTTCAGCGCGGCGGTGAACTGCGTCGAAATGGTATTGATTGTCGGCTATTTGTCACAGTGGCCGGTGATCATGACGTTGGTAGTGTTTGCCCTGTACGTGATGCGTTTCCGCTTTATGAGCCAGGGGCCGCTGTTTCTGCTGGGGTCGATGGGCGTGGTGTGCCAGAGCACGATGCTCAACTTTATGAGCTATCCCACCAGCAACTGGCACACCCTGATGTTCTCCAATATGGAAGCCTGCGTGCTGGCGGTGGCGCTGAGCGCGCTGCTGCATTACCTGATCCCGGACGTCGAACCGCGCAAGCCGCCGCCGCGCATTGAAAAAGACGCCGCCCGCATTCGCCACGAGTCGCTGCTCTCCGGTACGGTCGCGACGATCATCTTTGTGGTGTTCCAGATCTGCGATCTCAGTGACTCGCTGTCGGCGCTGATGGCCGGGATCCTGATCCTGTTTCCGATGCACTATCGCGGGGCGGTGATCAGCTCGATCTGGCGCGTCGTCGGGGTGGTGCTGGCCTGTCTCTATATTCTGGTGGTGCAACTGATCATCTATGATTTCAGCAACCACATGATCCTGATGATGCCGCTGATTGGTCTCGGGCTGGCCTTCAGCGCCCGCCTGCACGTGATGGAGAAAGTGGGCGCCGGGGTGGGCTTCGCCAGCATCACCACCATCGGCATTATGTTCGGCCAGAATCTGCATCCCTATCAGGATCTGGTATTCAGCGACCTGTACCGCATCACCTCGGTGACGGTCTCGCTGGTGGTGACGCTGACTCTGGTCTTTCTCATGCACCGTCTGCTGAACTGCTTTGCGGCGACGCGCTTTGTGGTGAGCGAATAGGGTCACACCGTCATCGCCCGCTGCGCATCGCGAAAGGCGTTATGGAGTAAGCGCCACATATGGTGCGCGGCGGGGGGAAAGCGGCGGTTCGAGTTGCGTAATAAGTGGCATTGGGCGCTGCTGGCGATCGGATGATCGATGGGGACCGCCTTTAGTATGCCGTGAGCGATTGCTTCCCGGGCGGCGAATTCGGTCATGAAAGAGATCCCCAGACCGGCCTGGCTCAGGCTCATGGCGGTGGAAAAGAGGTTGCAGCGATAGGCCGGATGAAACTGCCGCCCGGCGGTTTTAAACATGGCGTTCATATGGCGCTGTAGGCCAAAGCTTTCTGTCAGGGCGATCAGGCGATATTGCGTCAGCTCATCGATGGTCACCATCGACTGTCGCGCGATGGGATGCTGCGGAGAGACCACCGCGCAGATGGGCCCCCACTGGAAGCTGTGGCGTTTAAGCTCCGGATTGCCGATGGGGCCGAAGGCGACCGCCATATCCGCTTCACCGCTGGCGATATCGTTGAGCATCTCCTGCATATTGCCGACGCTAATATCAACGAATACGTTCGGCCACGACTGCGAAAACGTGCTCATCACCGACTCGATAAAGGTCGTCACCAACCCCCCGCCAATTCTCACAGAGATGGTGCCGCCACGCATATGGCGTAAATCCTTTAGATGACTCTCCAGCTTTTCCCGCCGCTGGCGGCTTTCGTGGTAATCCTCGGCCAGCAAACGTCCGGCTTCAGTGAGCGCCACATTGCGCCCCTGTCGCTCCAGCAGAGGGAGTTCCAGCGTTCGCTCCAGCTGCGCTATCTGGCGGCTGATAACCGACGGATTAATCCCCAGAATATCAGCGGCCCGCCGAATGCCCCCCTGGATCCCGACTTCGTACAGATAGCTCATGGGACGTTCGTGTAACATCCTGTCTCCCTCCTTTGTTGACTTCAGGTCAACAATAACATCCTTTACCAGACATTTATCATCCCGGCTAGTTATAGATAATCGTGATTCAGGTACATAACAGACAAGGGGAGTCACGGAACGGATTAACTGCCATGGCAATAAACCAGTACCACCGGTGGTTGCCAATAATAAGATATCGATATGCCAGTAAAAAGATAAATAAGTGAGGTATATGCCTGTTGCCGGCTTTTCGGGAAAAGAGAGGCACCTTATTTATTGATGGGTGTTTTACGTCAAAATAATCAATGCCAAAACCAATACATTGAAAAGCGTCCAAATGGCAAAAGACCAATAAGATATTTCATAATGTGAGGACAGGGTATGAGTGAAAATAAAACGTTGGAACGTTCCTCCGACGACGCGACAAATGAGTGGCGGGTAGGGCCTGGGGCATGGATCTCGCTGGTGGTGGTGTTATTAGTCTTCTCCGGGCTGCTTTTTAAAGTGGAAGGGATGGCCTGGCTGGGGGCTTTCGACTTTACCACCCTCGGCGGCGCATTTGGCACGATGAAGACCCCGGAAACTAACACTTTTATCGGCAGCGGCGGCATCAGCGCCAAGGCCGGTTTCTTGTTTGCGCTGTCGCTGGTCCCTACGGTGATGCTGGCGCTGGGGTTGCTGGAAATCTTTACCCATTATGGCGCGATACGTGCAGCGCATAAGCTGCTGACGCCGTTGTTACGCCCGTTACTGGGGATCCCGGGTTATACCGGTCTGGCGTTAATTACCGACCTCCAAAGCACCGATGCCGGGGCCGCGTTGACCAAAGAGCTGTATGACAGCAAAAAAATTAGTCGGAAAGATGTGGTAATTATGGGGGCATGGCAATATTCCGGCGCCGGTCTGATCAATAACTATTTCTCCATTGGCTCAGCGCTTTTCGCGTCGTTAACCATCCCTATTATTATTCCGCTGCTGTTAATGTTTGTGCTGAAATTCGTTGGCGCGGCAATCACCCGTCTGGTTTTGAATACGGCCTATAAAGGGGATTTTGATAATGAGTAATTCGGCAAAAGTGGCCAGTAATCCGTTTGATATTTTTGTTATCGGTGCACGTAAAGGATTTAATATTGCCATAAACAACCTGATGCCGAATGTATTAATGGCATATGTGATCGCCGAAATGCTTAATTTGCTCGGGGTGATGCAGTTGATAGGCCAGGTCTGCGCGCCGCTGATGGGCCTGTTTGGCTTACCGGGCGAAGCGATTACCGTGCTGCTCACCTCCTGGCTTTCCGCCTCGGCGGGGACGGGAGTGGCGGTGAGCCTGTTGAGTAAAGGCACCCTCAACGTGGCGGACGTCACCATCCTGATCCCGGCCATCTTCCTGATGGGTTCGCAACTACAGTATATGGGGCGGCTGCTTGGGGTGGCGGATGTACCGAAAAAATACTGGCCGCTGCTGATGGCGGTGAGCATTATCAACGCCGTCATCGCCATGCTGGTCATGCGCGTGATGGCATAATGAAAGGCAAGGAGTCAGTTGTGTCGCGAACGTTAGAGCATTTCAATTATCTGCACCAAATACCTGAGCTGGGCTTTGAGGAGTACAAAACCTCGGCTTACATCGGCGACGCCCTGGCGGCGGCAGGGTTCCGGGTTCACCGCAACGTTGGCGGGACTACCGGGATTGTCGCCGAAATCGATAGCGGGGAACCGGGGCCAGTGGTGGCGCTACGGGCAGATATGGATGCGCTGGGCCATATTATCGATGGCCGCTTAGAGGCCCGTCATACCTGCGGTCATGATGGCCACTCTTCGGTGGTATTAACCGCCGCCGAAGAGATCCTCGCCGAGGGGCTGGTAAAGCGTGGGAAGTTAAAAGTGCTTTTTCAGCCTGCTGAAGAGCTGGGGACGGGCGCGATCGCTTTAACGGAGGCCGGGGTACTGGATGACGTAGAGATGCTGTTCGGCTTCCATCTCCGGCCGCTGGAAGAGTGTCCGATGGGCCAGGCGGTACCGGCAATGTACTATTCCGCTTCGGCGACGGTGATGGTGGATTTTCACGGCAAAGCCGCTCACGCCGCTCGTCCGCATCTGGGCATTAACGCGCTGGATGCCGCCTCGCATGCAGTACAGGCGGTGAACGGTATCCATCTGGCGCCGTCGCTTACCTGGAGCGCGAAAGCGACGCGCTTTCTTTGCGATGCGGGCGTCACCAATTCGGTGCCGGCGAAAGCGCACGTTTGTTGGGATCTGCGCTGCGAGGAAAATGACGGCATGGCGACACTCAAAGAACGCGTGGTCAGGGCTATCGAGAGTAGCGCAGCAGCATATGGCGCCAGCGTCGACATCCGGGTAGTCAAAGAGATGCCGGCGGCGATTATCGACGCAGAAGCCACGGCTATCATAAGCCAGGCAATATGCGAAACCTTTGGCGAGGCGGGCTTAACGGCCGCGAAGAGTACGCCGGGCAGCGAAGATTTTTTCCACTATTTGCGTCTGCGCCCGGCGGTGAAAGGTGGCTTCTGGGGACTGGGCTGCAACCTGCTGCCGGGCCTGCATCATCCGGAAATGCATTTCGAGCGCACCGCGCTGGCGGATGGCGTGCGGGTATTCAAATCCTGCGTTCGCCAGCTGTTGGGCTGAAGCTAAGCTGCCAGCCCCCGGGTAGCGGCTTACGCCTTACCCGGGCTACGGTTGGGCATTTTGTCGGTAGCCCCGGTAAGCGTAAGCGCTACCGGGGAAGCGTCCCGGATGTCGGCTAACGCCTCATCCGGGCTACCGCGGTGCGCATAGGCAGCCGGGGAATAACGGCAAGATCGCATCGGATGGTAAACTCACGCCGGTCGCGGAAAGTTCGCCAACAGGTGATAGTCAGTTCCGGCGACGCGAAACAGGGCTGCCGTTTCGCCGGGTATAACCCATCGTTGCTCATCGCCAGGCATGCAGCTCAGGTAAATGCACAGCCCGCAGCCGCTGCGCAGCTGGCGCGGAATATCCTTCACCTCGAAGGTCATTCCCGCCGCCTGCAGGGCTTTGCGCATCCGCACCACCCCCACCGTGGAATGAAATAAAAACAGGAAGGTTGTCATCCGCGCCTCCGCTGGCGCTGGCCGATCAGCGCCGCGCCGATCGCCCCGGCAAACTGGGCGTCGGGATGGGTTGTCACCGCCATGCCGACATGGCTTTCCAGCATCCGGGCAAAGGTGGCGCAGTGGCTGACGCCGCCGGTAAACAGCAGTGGCCCCTGCGCCGATAAGCGGCCAATAAAGTTCGCGCTGCGCCGGGCCATGGCGTTAATCACCCCGGCCAGAATCGCCTCCGGCGCGACGCCGGCCGACCGCAGGCTAATGACCTCCGATTCGGCAAACACCGTGCACATGCTGGTAATCGCATGCGGCTCGACGTCTGCAGTGATGCTGTCGAGTTGTTCGACGCTGGCGCCAAGCGTCCGTGAAATGACGTCCAGAAAGCGGCCGGTGCCGGCGGCGCATTTATCATTCATCAGGAAGTCGCTGAGATTGCCCTCGGCGTCCAGCTGGATGACTTTGCTGTCCTGGCCGCCGATGTCAATCACCGTGCGGGTGTCCGGCGCCAGCAGGCGAGCGCCGAGGCCGTGACAAGAGATCTCCGTCACCTGCTTATCGGCAAAATCCACCAGCTGGCGACCATAGCCGGTGAGGGTTAAAAAAGGCGTCTCCGTGAGGCCAGCGCGTAGCGTTTCCCAGGCCTTATGGATGGCGTCGGCGGGGCGAAAGGGAGTGGGGCAGAGGAAGCGGCGTACAATGACGCCGTCCGCCAGCAGGATGCCTTTTGTGGCGGTGGAGCCGGAATCAATGCCAACCGTATAGTTCACGCGAGCTCCTTACAACATTTCGATAAAGGCGGCGACGCGGGTGCTGAGCTGGCCGAGGTCCGCCGTCGAATAGTCGGTTTCTATCGCCATATAAGGAAGGTCGTGCTGCTTGCGCAGATGGCGTTTAATCGCCAGCGATTCCACGGCATAGGTATGGCAGGCCTGCAAAATGACGTCGATCACCCCGTCGGCCTGATACTCCTCCACCATCTGGCTCAGCAGCTGCAGACGCTGGTCGTTGGGGGAGATACAGGAGCAGCCGATGGCGAGATATTTATCGGTTAAGGCGTCGTAGACGTCGCCCTCTTCCGCCACGCAGCGCTCGGTGGCTTTCGCGCCGGTGCAGTTTTCATAGCCGACCACCCAGCCGCCGTTTTCCTCGATGGCGCGGACCACTTTTTCCGCCGCGCCGCCGATCGGGCAGCCGGTGATCAGGATCCGCGGACGAGGTTCCAGCCGTTTACCCTGCCGCCACTCCTGATGGATGCGGTCCGCCATGGCATGCAGTTCATCAATCAGGGCGGTTTTGTCGAAACGGAAGGTGGCGCCATACACCACTTTCAGGATGTCGCCGCCGCTGAGCGCCGGCGGATTGAGTTGCCCGAGACGATAAAAGTGGGCCAGCGCCCGGCGCTCGCGATTTTTCAACACGATGGCTTCGCGCAGCGCCGCTTCGCTAATCGGCGTGCCAAACCGGGCCTCAATCACCTGCTGCAGGCGCAGGATCTCCGTTTTCCACAGTGCGCGGGAAGCGGCATCGCTGGCGCTGTTCGGCAACTGCATGACGTGGACCGCCTTGAACTCGGCCATGTACTCATACATTTTCTTTTTGCCGTCGCAGGTGGTTTCCCCAACCACCAGGTCAGAGAAATAGAAGTACGGGCATTTATCGGTTTTGCCGAAGCCATAGCTGCTTTTGATCAGCGGGCAGAGGTTGCGCGGCAGATCTTTTTCCGCTTCCTCGATGGTTTCATCGGAGGTGGAGCACAGTGAAACGACAATGGCGCCCGCCGCCATGGCGATCTCCTGAGGCATAAAGGTGCAGTAGGTGCCCACCAGCGGCATGTTCTGCTCTTTAAGATCCATGACGGTGAGAAAGCCCTTCTGGCGAGCTTCTGAGAACTGGTCAAAAATGGCGGGTAGATCGGTGATAAGCGACATGATTTTCCTTCCCCGTACACGGGAGATGCTGAAAGAGTCGCCATTATAGCCCTGTTGTTTGTGAGCTTTTATTGATCTCCTGCGTCTGCGCGCGGCGTTAATAGACCTTCTTCAAATCCATCTCTTCCTGGATCCGCTCGCTCCACGCCAGATGGGTGCGGATAGCCTCTTCGATACCGGCGTTGTAAAACAGCGGCCCCAGCTCTTTGGCGATAAAGTCGACAAAAAACTCGGCGTCAAACTGCTCCAGCTCGAGGTTGAAGGTCTCTTCGCAGTACTTGCTGAGCTTGTCGCGCAGCAGGTCGCGCTGTGCCGGGCTGAGTTCAATGTCGTTCATGATGGAGCTTTCTCCGTAAAAGGGCTCACGACTGCCGGGCTTCGATCACCGCTTGCCCACACTGGCGCTGATGGCGTAACAGTCCGGCCAGGCAGCAGGCGGCGACGATCCCGGCGGCCACCGCCAACAGGTGGAAAGGGAGTCTGCCGCCATGGAACCACAGCCAGCGCGCGCCTTCAATCGATAACGCGCTGACGCTGAGGATCACGATATTCAGCGAGGCGGAGACCGTGCCTTTCGGCAGGTCGTTGGAAAAGAGGGTAAAGCGAAACAGCGTCGGGAAAATCAGCCCGATGCCGAAGGCGTAGAAGCAGGTGCCGAGCACTGACCACAGCCAGACGTGCGGCCATATCAGATTCCCAACGATCAGGATGGCCAGGCCGAGCATCTGTATCGGGACCGCGCTGAGCACAAAGCGCGGGCGGGTGGGATCTTTTACCCAGCGCGCCACCGACAGATTAGCGATGATGACGGCGCTAAAGACTGGTACCTGGCTCCAGGCGAACTCGCTGGTGGTCAGCCCGCCGGCGTCCATTAAAATCACTGGCGATACCGCCACCCAGCTCATCAGCGGAATATAGCTCAGAGACAGCGTGGCGGCGCCGAGTAAAAAGATGCGGTTACGAAAGACGGCGCGGAAATCGCGCAGCACGCCGGGCAGGCTGAATGGCACATCGCCGCGGCGCACCGTCTCCGGCATGGTCAACAGCAGGCCGAGCCAGGCCACCAGCCCCATGGCGGCGATGATGCCGAACAGCGCTTTCCAGTGGATGAAATGCATCAGCGCCGCGCCGGAGAGCGGGCCGACGATCGGCGCCACCAGCACGACGGAGGTGATCACCGCCATCAGCCTGATCGATCTTTTTTCCTCAAAGGCCTCCTGCACGGTGACGTAGCCGACGGTGGCGATAAAGCAGATGCTGGTGCCCTGCACGAAGCGGGCAATCAGGAACTGGGTCATGGAGGTGGTGAACAACGTCGCCAGGCACGCGAGGGTGAAAATCAGCGCGCCGGTGAGCAGTACCGGACGCCGTCCGATCCGGTCAGAGAGCGGCCCCAACAGCCATTGCAGCGCCATGCCGCCGGCCATATACAGGCTCACCGAGGCAGGAGCCAGCGCCACATCGGCATTGAAATCCCGCACCACGTGGAGGATCCCCGGCTGGATCAGGTCGGTAGTAAGATAGGCTGAAAAATCATACAGAATGAGCGCCGCCGGGAAGAACAGCGCGGCGGCGTGGCGGGTCAGCCAGTGGGAAATCCGGTGCATCATTTCTCCCTCCCTGTGGAATATTTATCAGCGCTATTGTTCGGATAGTATCATTGCTAACCAATATGCAGATGCAGCAGCGAGGGGATCTGCGAGAACAGCCACAACATCAGGCCGATGGTCCCCCCCACCAGGGTGCCGTTGATGCGGATAAACTGCAGATCTTTACCGATATTGAGCTCGATCTGCCGCGACATATCGCGGGCGTCCCAGCTCTTCACCGTGTCGCTGATATGGCGGGTGAGGAAGGCGGCGAACTCCGGCGCCACCCGGTGCGCCGCCTGTTCCAGGTGTTCGTTAAGCGATTCGCGCAGGGCGTCGTCGCGGAGTAAGGTTTCACCGAACCACTGGCCAGCCTCGGCGATGTGCTGCTTAATACGTGAGTCATCGCTGCTGATATCGTTTTTTACCCAGCTGCGCAGGTCGCCCCACACTTCACCGAGATAGCGGTTAAAGGTCTCATCATTTTTCAGATATGCTTTGATGTTCTCGGCCTTCTGCGCCATGAGCGGGTCGGATTTCAGGTTGTCGATAAGCTTCTGCACCGCGTGGTCGAAGGCCTGGCGGATCTGGTGGGTACGGTCATGGCTCACCTCGTCCAGCAGGGTATTCACCGCATCGGTGACCATCTCGGCGCTGTGCTCGCCGAGCCACTCGGTGGGTAACAGTTTGGCCTTCAGCGGGTGCTCGGTCTCCAGCCAGCGCACGATGCCGCGGGCGATAAAGGCGCGGGAGTTGTCCCGCTGCAGCAGGGCGATAAGCTGGCTTATCAGCGAATCCAGCAGCTTCTGGTGGCGATTGTCGCGGGTCATTCCCTCCAGCATCATGGCGCTGGTCTGCGTCAGGTCGACTTTATCGATCGCCTTATGTACCGCGCGGCGCAGCAGGCGCTGAATGCGCGCGTCGTCGGTCAGTTCAAGAAAACCGCTCATCACCTGCAGCAGATGCTGGCCGACCCGCCGGGCATTCTCCGGCTGGCTGAACCAGTTGCCGAGCATCAGGGCTGGCTCATAGCGGCGGATCAACGCGACCAGCGACGGGGTATCGAGGAACTTCTCCTCGACAAAGCGGCCAAGATTATCGGCGATGCGGTCTTTGTTACGCGGGATAATCGCCGTATGTCGGGCGACAAAGGGCAGCGGAATACGACGAAACAACGCGACCACCGCAAACCAGTCGGCCAGCGCCCCGACCATCGCCGCTTCGGAAATGGCCTTTAGCGCGCTGACCCACGGCGTCGGCGGCAGCAGCAGGGTGGTGATAAATAGCGCGGCGGCGATCAGCAGCAGCGACAGCGCCAGCAGTTTGGCGCGTTTGAGTTCAGCGAGTTTTTCCATAAACTTAAGCATATAACCTGACGGCGAGGTCGTGCAAAAATCGCCAGATAATCCACAGACCGAAGATCATCAGGACCGCCCCTGCCGCCCGCTCGACTCGCCAGACGATGGCGCCCAGGCGGCGCTGTACCTGCGGCAGCGCAATCGCACTCACCAGCAGTAAATCCCAGAAGAACACCACGCTGACCATCCACAACCCGCTCACCGTTTGCTGCAGCAGGGTGACCGCCGGCCCGAGCAGGGAAGTCATCAGCGCCAGATAAAACAGAGCGTTTTTGGGGTTGAGCAGCGATGACCCCAGCCCGAGCAGCAGCTGCCTGCCGAACCCCGGACGCGATGCGCGAATGCTCTCCACCGCCAGCGTCGCGGGACGGCTGCGTATCAGCAGGCTGCCAACCCACAGTAAATAGCCCGCCCCCAACAGCTCAATGAGCAAAAACAGCAGCGGCGCCTGGCGCAGAAGCCCCCAGCCGACGATGGCGAGAACAATATACAGCGCATTGCCGGCGGCGATGCCGAGACACAATCCGATGCTGCCGCGGATCCGGTAGCGCACGGCGTAGCCGACCAGCAGAAAAAAATCAGGGCCCGGGCTGAGCAGAGCGACAAAGTGAGACAGGGCTAGCGCCGGGAAGGCGGCGGGAAAGAGCGTCGATAAGGTATGCATAGTGGCCTCGATAATGGTACTGAGGCCACCCTAAGCGAAGTGCCGTATTACTTATTGTCGGATATTGATCTGCTGTGCGCATATTGCCGCGGCGTGGCGGCGGTATAGCTGACAAAGGTTTTATGGAAATGGCTCTGATCGGCAAAGCCAGCCTGATAGCCGACATCGGCAATAGGGTCCCCGGCGCGTAAACGCGTTTTCGCATATTCGATGCGCGCCATGTTGATCAAACTGGCGGGTGTCAGGCCGGTATCCTGTTTCACGGCGCGGATAACGGTCTCTTTACGAAGCGCGCTGTCGTGGGCCAGCTTATCCAGCGACGGCGGCGCTGGCAGATCTGTCGCCAGGCGCTGAAACAGCAGGGCGCTGGCGTGATGTGGCGCCTGCGGCGCGGCGGCGCACAGCGGCAGCGCGTGCAGGAGTTGCGCCAGCCGGGCGGGCAGTTGTTCAAGGCTCCCGCGGCTCATCAGGGCGACAACCTGCTGGAAACAGGCAAAGAGAGGGCTGTCGCGCAACAGTGGCTGCGGCGAGGCGATACTGGCGCCAGGGGGAATATCCGGGCGCTGCGCGTGGCACCATGCCGCCTCCAGGTACAGCATATGATAGCTGCGCGGCCTGTCATGCAGCGGATTACAGCTATGCGACGCGTGCGGGGGGATCACGATCAGATCCCCGGGCTGCAGGAGATATTCCTCACCATTGCACAGGCAGCGCGTTTCCCCCTCGATAATCGCCCCCACCGAGAGCTGCGGGTGGCTGTGGCGTTTGTAGGCCTGGCGGCTGCGCCAGGTGCTGCGCAGCTCCAGCCACGGTAGACGATCGTCTCGCCAGAAGGTTTGGGGGATATCTCGGGTATGGTTCACCGCATCGACCTTTGCTGAGGAGGGAGAGGTCGTTTATAGCATGCTGCGCGGAGGCTGTCGCCCGCCTGGATTTGCGTACCGCCTCGAAAAAGGATGTCGCGCTTGCAGTCCGGGGAAATCTATTTTCGTGGCGGTGCGTAAAGGTTGTATTGCCCGGGTGTCAGAGACATTCCGAGCGCGTAGAGTCCCTGCAGGATAAGCAGGCAGGGATGAGCCGATGGCAAAGGGCACCACCTCGACGCCGCATGATGCGGTGTTTAAACAGTTTCTCACTCAGGCCGACACCGCGCGTGATTTCCTGGCGATCCACTTACCGCCTGCGCTGCGACCTCGATACCTTACAGCTGGAATCGGCAAGCTTTATCGAGGAGAGCCTGCGGGCCTGGTACTCCGATGTGCTGTGGTCACTCAAAACCGCGTCTGGCGAGGGCTACATTTATGTGGTTATCGAACATCAGAGCTCGCCGGACGCGCAGATGGCTTTTCGCCTGATGCGCTACGCCATCGCCGCGATGCAGCGCCATCTTGATGGCGGTCATACCAGACTGCCGCTGGTGGTGCCGATGCTGTTCTATCACGGAGCGACCACGCCATACCCGTGGTCGCTCAACTGGCTGGACTGTTTTGCCGATCCGCAGCTGGCGAGGGCGCTTTATATCTCGCCCTTTCCGCTGGTGGATGTCACGGTGATCCCCGACGATGAGATCGTTCGCCACCGGCGCGTGGCATTACTCGAGCTGATACAGAAGCATATTCGCCAGCGCGATTTAATGGGCATTGTTGAGCAACTGACGACGATTTTACTTAGCGGGGACGCTAATGACAGACAGCTAAAAACGCTGTTTAATTATCTGCTGCAGACTGGCAACGCGCGCCGCTTTGGCCGGTTTATCCACGAAGTGGCGCAACGGGTTCCTCAGCACAGGGAGAGATTGATGACCATCGCCGAAAGATTACAGGAAGTGGGCCGCAGAAAAGGCAAACGGGAAGGCCGGCAAGAAGGATGGCAACAAGGCAGACAAGAAGGACAGCATGCCGAGGCGCTGCGCATTGCACAGAGGATGCTGGACGACGGTATTGCCCGCGAGACGGTAGTGAAAATCACTGGCCTGGCCGCCGACGAGATCGCCGCGCTGGAACATTGATAACGCCGGGGCGGCCTGAAGGTAGCCCCGGTTAGCCTTTTTATGGAATATTCCGGATATACCTAACTTTACCCGCATCGCCAGCCATCTCGACTACCCTTAATATCCTTGACGGCATTTTTGACTGCCTTAATAGCGATAACAAGGAGACATGCGATATGGCCTATCAGACGGTGAATCCTGCGAATAATCAGCTTATTAAAACGTACCCGGCGCACAGCGACGCGGACGTGGAGGCGGCGCTGCAGCAGGCGGATGCGCTCTACCATTCAGCCTGGGCAAAAGGCGATATTGAACCGCGGCTGGCGGTACTGCATAAGCTGGCTGATCTGATCGACAGCCGGGCGGAGGAACTGGCAAAAATCGCCAGCCAGGAGATGGGGAAACTCATTAAGCAGAGCCGCGGCGAAGTGAAACTTTGCGCGCAGATCGCCCGCTATTATGCCGATAACGCCAAATCGTTGCTGGCGCCGGTGAAATATCCCTCCGAACTCGGCGACGCCTGGGTTGAGCATCATCCCATCGGCGTCTTAATGGCGGTGGAGCCGTGGAACTTCCCCTATTACCAGCTGATGCGCGTCCTGGCGCCAAACCTGGCGGCCGGCAACCCGGTTATCGCCAAACATGCCAGCATTGTGCCGCACTGCGCGGAGACCTTTGCCCATCTGGTGCGTGAGGCCGGCGCACCGGAGGGGGCGTGGACCAACCTGTTTATTTCCCAGGATCAGGTGGCGAAGATTATCGCCGACGATCGCGTGCAGGGCGCGGCGCTCACCGGGTCGGAGAAAGCCGGCAGCGTGGTGGCGGCGCAGGCGGCGAAGCATATTAAGAAATCGACGCTGGAACTGGGCGGTAACGATGTATTTGTGGTACTGGACGATGCCGACCTGGAACGCGCGGTGAAAATCGGCGTCCAGGCGCGGCTGAATAACGCCGGCCAGGTGTGTACCGCTGCCAAGCGTTTTATCCTGCACGAAAATATCGCTGAGTCGTTTCTGGCGAAATTTAGTGAGGCGTTTCGCCAGGTGAAAATCGGCGATCCGCTGGATGAAAGCACCACGCTGGGGCCGCTCTCTTCCAAAGATGCGCTGGACACCCTAAGCAAACAGGTGGACGAGGCGGTGAAAAATGGCGCTACGCTGCATCTGGGCGGCAAAGCGGTGGCACGAGAAGGCAATTTCTTTGAACCCACCATTTTGACCGGTATCACCCGTGACAACCCGGCGTACTTCGAAGAGTTCTTTGGCCCGGTGGCGCAGATCTACGTGGTGAAAAATGACGAGGAGGCAATCCAGCTGGCCAATGATTCCCACTATGGTCTGGGCGGCGCGGTCTTCAGTCAGGATATCGAACGCGCCAAACGGATGGCCTCCGCCATTGAAACCGGGATGGTTTATATCAACTGGCTTACCGATACCGCGCCGGAGCTGCCGTTTGGCGGCGTGAAGCGTTCCGGTTACGGACGGGAGCTCTCCGATCTCGGCATCAAAGAGTTTGTGAACCAGAAGCTGGTGGTGGTGCGCCGCTAAGCCCGGCCATAAAAAAACCTGCCATTCGGCAGGTTTTTTTATAATAGATTCATTGCACTTCGACTTTATCCCAGCCGCTTTTGAACATACAGCTGTCGACTAAGGTCTCCCGCTGATATTCATTCGCGTCTTCTACCGTATAGCTTGTTTCAACATCCTGTTTCTTATGTTTTTTGTCCGTTTTTTCTGAACTGGACCCGGTCACCACGTTATCCGGAGGGAGATCGACCAGGGCCTGCGCTTCACATTCGGTGAGCTTTTTATGCATTTCGGCATCGCTTAAACCCGGCTTCACCCAGGTATACTGAGTGCAGCCGGTCAGCAGCAACGCCAGGCTCAGCGCAGAGAGCGCGGCGAGACGTGGTTTCATCAGAAGGTGACTCCGCCGCCCACGTAGGCGCCATCAATCAGGGTGTGGTTTGGGCGACCCTCTTTGCCGTCAACGCTCACGTGACGGTAACCCACTTTCAACGTCACTGGACCAATCGGGGACCAGCTTACGCCGCCGTTCGCTTCGACATAGTTTTTTACGCTGTTGTTCAGGCCGTCCGGCGCGACATACCCTTCGCCAAACACGTGGATGCTGTCGGTCAGGGCCACGTTCACCCCGCCGCCGACCGGAAACGCGACGCCGTTATCGCCTTTTTTCGGCCCGAGGTAGATAGCTTTCGCGCCAGCGTTGAGCATAACCGGACCTACTTCCAGATTGTAACCCGCGCCAACGCCGCCGGTCTGGCTACCATCATCGGTATTCTTCAGCCAGTGGCTTTCGGCGTACAGGCCAGAAGAGGATTTACCCATTTCCATATTCAGATTGGTGAAGTTTTTACCTTGTTCAACGGTAAATCCCATCGCCATGGCGGAACCAGAGACCGCGGTCAGGGCAGCAACAATCAGGATGTTAAGCTTTTTCATGGTTTGCTCCTCGTCATTAAATTTGTCTGAGCGCACCTTAACAATCGATGTTTACCTCTGCAAATGTGACTTACGTCAATTTTTTATGCTGGGTTTGTCAGGGCGGTGTTTTGAAAATGTTGTAATGACGTTGGGTTACGGCGAGGTCAATCATCAAATTTGGTCTGTTTAGCCGCGGTTTAATGGGTGGGCTAAACAGAAACTGAACAGGGCGGGCATTAATTATTAAGGATCCTATTCATTTAGTTTCTTATTATTTCCAAAAGTGTTTCTGCTGTTACTTATTAAAACGTTGCTTTACATTTTTCGACGCGCTGCCGACGTTTGGTCCCTGTTTTTGGCGAGGTGTCAGAGAGAGGATGGTGCCTGCGCCTTGGGGCGCAGGCGGGCAGGTTAGCGTCGTAACCCGGCAAATGCGGCGCGAATTTCCTCTTCCGGCAGCTGAATGCCGATAAATACCAGCGTGCTGTGCGGCGTTTCATCGCCCCACGGGCGATCCCAGTCGGCGCTGTAGAGGCGCTGCACGCCCTGGAACAGCAGGCGATTTGGCTCGCCGTCGATCCACAGCATGCCTTTATAGCGCATCAGTTGCTCGGCGAAGGAGAGCAACAGGTTCTCCATTACCCGTGAAACTTCACTGATATCCACCGGATAGTCGAGCTCGACCACAATCGACGAGACGTCGTTCTGCTTTTCTGCAACAAAATGAAAACGCGGTGTGGCGCTGACAACCTTTTCTTCCAGCATAAAGCCGCTGGTGTTAAACAGCTGGTTTAGATCGATATCGCCGTGAATGACGGTATAAACCGGCGCCCGCGCATTGATGCGCGCCAGCCGTTCGCGCAGCTTCTCGGTGTCGCCGGCAACATCGGTTTTGGTTAGCAAAATGCGGTCCGCATAGCCGACCTGCGACTGGGCGATGGTGAACTGATCCATCTGCTGGTCGGCATGGACGGCATCCACCAGGGCGATCACGCCGTCCAGCAGATAGCGCTCGCAGAGCACCTCATGGGAGAAAAAGGTCTGGATAATCGGCCCCGGGTCGGCCATGCCGGTGCACTCAATCACCAGCCGGTCAAACTCGATTTCGCCGCGATCGCGACTGTCGAGGAGATCGAGCAGGGCGTCTTCCAGTTCGTTGGAGCGCGTACAGCAGATACAGCCGTTGGTCAGGGTTTTGATCTGCGTGGCGCGGTCGCCGATCAGCTGATCGTCAACGGAGACTTCGCCAAATTCATTTTCAATCACGGCGATTTTGAAACCGTGCTGCTCATTCAGGATATGGCGCAGGAGGGTGGTTTTTCCTGCGCCGAGAAAACCGGTGAGTAGGGTGACTGCAATCGGTGCCATTATTGCCTCCATTAACAGCAGCGTACGCCGCCTTTGCCGTCTCCGCCGTAGCGGGCCTGCTGGCGTTCGCGGAAGAATTCTTCATAAGTCATGTAGGGCTGATCCGGATGGTTGGTTTGCATATGCGTGACGTAGTTGTCGTAATCCGGAATGCCAATCAGCATTTTTGCCGCCTGACCGAGATATTTTTTTGCCTGACCTAAGTTACCAAACATTGTAAGTTCCAGATAACGAATAAAGCCGGATGGCGGCTAGCGCCTTATCCGGCCTACGTTGATGCACTTTTCTGTAGGCCGGATACGCGTAGCACTATCCGGCATCAGGGTTAATGATGTGACGAGGTCTTCACGCCGCCTTCCGGTACCGGCACGTACGGGGTCTCTTTGTCGGTACGCACCTTATTGTTGCGCACGTTGAGCCAGGTTTTGATGCCGTAGAAGATGATGCTGTACACCACCACCAGGAACAGGATACTCAGCCCGGCGTTGGTGTAGTTGTTGACCACGATATGATTCATGTTGGCAATCTGCTGCGCGGTCAGCTCGCCGCCGGCGGCAATCTTCTCTTTATACTGCTGAGCCATAAAGAAGAAGCCTTCCATCTGCGGATTGCTGCTGAACAGCTTCAGACCCAGCGCCCAGGTGGTGCACAGCAGCAGCCACGCTGCCGGGATAACGGTGACCCAGATATATTTGGTGCGCTGCATTTTGACCAGCACCACGGTGCCAAGCACCAGCGCCACGGCGGCCAGCATCTGGTTAGAGATACCGAACAGCGGCCACAGGCTCTTCACACCGCCCAGCGGGTCGACCACGCCCTGATACAGCAGGTAGCCCCACAGCCCGACGCAGCCCGCGGTACCGATAATCCCGGCGACCAGCGAGTCGGTTTTTTTCAGGAACGGCACGAAGTTACCCAACAGATCCTGCAGCATAAAGCGGCCTGCGCGGGTACCGGCATCCAGCGCGGTGAGGATAAACAGCGCTTCAAACAGGATACCAAAGTGGTACCAGAAGCCCATATCCGCCATCGGGATGATTTTATGGAACACATGGGCGATACCGACGGCCAGCGTCGGCGCGCCGCCGGCGCGGTTCAGTACCGAAGGTTCGCCGATATCTTTCGCCGTCTGCAGGATCTGCTCAGGGGAGATCACGAAGCCCCAGGAGCTGACGGTCGCCGCCGCATGGACGGTCACTTCTTTCAGCTGCGCGGCGATCATCGCCGCGTTTTCACCGCCCATTTCATGCAGGTTCGGCATGACGATGCCAAGGCCCGCTGGCGGGGTGTTCATCGCGAAGTAGAGACCCGGTTCGATAATCGAGGCGGCGACCAGCGCCATGATGGCGACGAACGACTCCATCAGCATCGCACCGTAGCCGATAAAGCGGGCATCGGTTTCGTTGGCCAGCAGCTTCGGCGTGGTGCCGGAGGCGATCAGCGCGTGGAAGCCGGAGACCGCGCCGCAGGCGATGGTGATAAACAGGAACGGGAACAGCGCGCCTTTCCACAGCGGGCCGGTACCATCAATGTACTGGGTCACCGCCGGCATTTTCAGGTCCGGGTTGAGGATAACGATCCCCAGCGCCAGGCCGACGATCACGCCGATTTTCAGGAAGGTGGCCAGATAGTCACGCGGCGCCAGAATCAGCCATACCGGCAGCAGCGCGGAGATAAACGCGTAGCCAATCAGGGTAAAGGTGATGGTGGTGTCTTTAAAGGTCAGCGCCGGGCCCCAGTATGGGTCGTGGGCAATGATGCCGCCAAACCAGATGGACGCCACCAGCAGCACGATACCGATAACCGAGACTTCACCCACGCGGCCAGGGCGCAGGAAGCGCATGTAGATCCCCATAAACAGGGCAATAGGTACCGTCGAGCAGACGGTAAAGACGCCCCACGGGCTTTCCGCCAGCGCTTTCACCACGATGAGCGCCAGCACCGCGAGGATGATGATCATAATCAGGAAGCAGCCGAACAGCGCGATAGAGCCCGGAACCGGCCCCATTTCCTGCTTGATCATCTCGCCCAGCGAGGCGCCGTTACGCCGTGAGGAGATAAACAGCACCATGAAGTCCTGTACCGCGCCCGCCAGCACCACGCCGGCCAGCAGCCACAGGGTGCCCGGCAGATAGCCCATCTGCGCGGCCAGTACCGGGCCAACCAGCGGGCCGGCGCCGGCAATGGCGGCGAAGTGGTGGCCAAACAGCACGTAGCGGTTGGTCGGCACATAGTTCAGGCCATCGTTATTAATGACCGCCGGCGTCGAGCGCGTTGGGTCAAGCTTCATCACCTTCTGCGCGATGTACAGGCTGTAATAACGGTAGGCGACGAGGTACACAGAAACCGAGGCGACGACGATCCACAGGGCACTGACGTGCTCACCGCGGCGCAACGCGACGACTGAGAGGCAAAATGCCCCGATGATTCCGAGTATCACCCAGGGTATGTGCTTGAATAGTTTTTTGGTATCCATAGTAAAACCTGGCGTTAATTAGATGAATAATTGGCCGAAGCCGTCTGGTTTTAAGTAAGGGTTGATGGAGGTATTGATTAGCTAGGCTGCCTTCGATCTTGCCAGAACAGCGCGCGCGTAAAGTTGGGTAAATCGGTGAGTGGTTGTATGGAAGGTTAAGCGGTCGCTAGCTGAAATAAGCGGTTGGCCATCAAGTGAACAAGAGATAATTATGTGATTGAGATCACGGCATATTTCAGCCCAGTGCGATGGGGGAGCGGCAGAATCTAAAAAGAGGTCGCGCTAATGCTCTCAGTGTGAATCGATATTAATTCATAATCTCATATTCTTATTTCATGATGATTTCATATTGTCTTTGGCAGAACTTAGCGGTGATTCATCCATATCATTAGAATGGAGTAATGATCGCGTTTATAATTTTAAGCAATAATTTTTGAAGTGGCTTGAATAATATGTGTTGATATTGATATGGGTTTGGTTGTATTAAATGCCACGCTTCGCTTTTTATTACTCGACATGGAACGTTGTGACTTAACTATAATGAATAAATGGAATTTCGTTCATAAAGTTTTAATTATCTGTATATTGCCTGCCTGGGCATGGGCTGCGCCTGTGGATACCGTACGTGAGCAGCAGTTCATCAACCAGCAGCAGCGCCAGCAGGCGCTGGAAAACCAGCTCGCGCCGCCGTCACCGGATATTCATTTATCAGCGGAAGAAATAAATACCGATGATGGTTTATTTCCCGTGGAACAACCTTGCTTTGCTATTTCTCAGGTTATTTTGCAGGGCGCTGAAGCCTTATCGCATTGGCTTCCGCTCCAGCGCCAGACAAATAAAGCAATTGGGCGTTGTCTGGGAGGGAAGGGCATTAATCTACTGATGGCCCAGTTGCAGAATATATTAATCGATCGCGGTTATATCACCAGCCGGATCCTTGCCCCGCAGCAGGACTTAAAAAGCGGTGTTTTGCGCCTGGTGGTGATGCCGGGTTATATCCGTGAAGCCAGGCTTACGGAGGACAGCGATGATTATCTGTGGCTGGCGAGCGCGTTTCCGGCGACTGACGGGAAACTACTGGACCTGCGCGATATTGAACAGGGGCTGGAAAACTTGCAGCGCCTGCCGACGGTACAGGCCAGCATGGAAATTGTTCCGGGCGAAACGCCTGGGCAAAGCGATATTGTTATTAACCGCCGACAGGAACGCTTCTGGCGCGTCGACGCCTCGCTCGATGATTCCGGCTCTAATGCCACCGGCCGCTATCAGGGTAACCTGACGCTATCCCTGGATAACCTGTTAGCCTTAAGCGACCTTTTTTACCTTTCCGGCTCACATAACCTCGATGGCAATGGCGGTAAATCCTCAAAGAACCTGACCGGCCACTATTCGATTCCGCTGGGTTACTGGCAGCTCGGATTAACCGCCAGCCAGTATGATTACATGCAAACCGTGGCGGGGGCCAACGGCGATTACCAGTACAGCGGTAAAAGCAAGAACGTTGATTTCCAGATGAGCCGCGTACTGCACCGGAGCGGTAGTCAGAAGACCACTCTTAGCGCCGATGTGTTAGCCCGCGAGCAGCGCAACTTCATTAACGACACCGAGATTGCCGTTCAGCGGCGGCAGACGGCGGCCTGGAAGCTTGGTCTGCAGCATCGCCATTACCTGGGCAACGCCACTCTCGATGTCGGAGTGAGCTATCAGCGCGGTACCCGCTGGTTTGGCGCTCAGCCCGCGCCGGAAGAGCAATGGGGGGAAGCAACCGCCCTCAGCAAAATCCTGCAATTCAATGCTCAGCTCAATTTGCCTTTTGCCCTGGGCGGGCAAAATTTTCGCTTTACCAGTCGCTATCAGCGGCAGATGAGCAGCACGCCGCTGACTTCGCCGGATATGTTTTCCATCGGCAACCGTTGGACGGTTCGCGGCTTTGACGGCGAGCGCGCCCTGACCGCCAGTCACGGCTGGTACATACGTAACGATATCGCCTGGTCGACCCCGTTACCGGGGCAAGAGTTTTATCTGGGGGCGGATTACGGCGAAGTCGGCGGCGCGGGCAGTGAAACGCTGGTGGGCAAACACCTCGCCGGGGGCGTGGCAGGGCTGCGCGGCCAGTACCACCGCGCCAGCTACGACCTGTTCGCCGGTATCCCTTTAGCCAAACCCGATGGCTTTAAAACCGATCCGGCAACTTTTGGTTTCAGCGTTAGCTGGAGCTACTGATTTTCACTTATGCGCCGTTTGGCGGCGCGTGCTGCGCACAGGGATGATTTTCCGCGCCGCGGTGGACAATGGATGACGAGTAACGGCAATGAATAAACGCTTTTATCGAATCGTATTTAATAAGACTCGCGGGATGCTGATGGTGGTGGCGGAAACGACCCGCTCTCATCGGGCGGGCGTGTCGCCGCAATCCGGCGCCGACGCGCGAACCGGGTCGATGCTGACCTCCACCCTGGCGCCGCTGGCCTTTAGCTTTCTGCTCGCTTTTTCCTGTCTTACCCCGGCTCAGGCGGCGATTGTCGCCGATAACCATGCGCCAGGCGGCCAGCAACCGCAGATCGCCAATAGCGCCAATGGCACGCCGCAGGTCAATATTCAGACACCGAGCGGCGCAGGCGTTTCACGCAACGTCTACAGCCAGTTTGACGTCGATGGGCGCGGCGTGGTGCTGAATAACAGCCGTGCCAACACTTCAACCCAACTGGCCGGGATGGTCGCCGGTAATCCGAATCTGGCGAAAGGGGAAGCCAGAGTGATCCTCAATGAGGTGAATACCCGCGATCCGAGCCGGCTGAATGGCTATATCGAGGTTGCCGGACAAAAAGCGCAGGTGGTTATCGCTAACCCTGCCGGAATTAGCTGCGATGGCTGCGGGTTCATCAATGCTAACCGCGCGACGCTGACGACAGGCCAGGTGCAGTACGGTAACGGGCAGATTAGCGGTTATGATGTTAATCGCGGCGAAATTCTCGTACAGGGCGGCGGCCTTGATGCGAGCTCGGTAGACAGCACCGACCTGCTCGCCCGCGCGGTGAAAATCAACGCCGGGGTTTGGGCGCAGGAGCTAAAGGTCACCGCAGGGCGTAATCAGATCGATGCGGCGCACAGCCGGACGACGGCAAAATCAGCCGACGGCAGTGCGCTGCCTGCGGTGGCGATAGACGTCAGCGCGCTGGGCGGGATGTACGCCCATAAAATTCGTCTTGTCGGTACCGAGCGCGGCGTAGGCGTTCACAATGCCGGCAATATCGGCGCGGCGGCGGGGGACGTAGCAATCAGCGCTGATGGCGCGCTCAGCAACCGCGGCGTGATTCAGTCCGCGCAGAATCTGCAACTGTCCGTTAAGGGCGATCTTCACAACCAGGGCCAGCTGTACGCCGGAAAAGATAGCGTGGTGACGGCCAGCGCGACGCTAACCAATGACGGCATGATTGCCGCACAAGGCGATACGCGGATTGCCGCCAACGCTTTGTGTAGCGCGCAAAACAGTACGCTCGCCGCCGGATTAAATAGCGATGGTTCTACCGCCAGCAGCGGCGCGCTGACGCTGAATAGCCAGAGCGCGCTGGCGCTGAATGGCCGCAATATGGCGGCAGGAACGCTGACGGCGCAGGGCAGGACGGTGGATCTTGATAACAGTCGAACCTCGGGGGCGCGGATCGTGGTCAGCGCCGCGACCGGGGATATCACCACCCGAGATGCGGTGGTGGTGGCCAGCGAAAAACTCCAGTTGGCCGCCAGCGGCAAACTCAACAACCACAGTGGCCTGTTGACGGCCAGCCAGCTTGAGCTGAAAGCAATGGCGCTGGATAACCAACAGGGCGTAATCCAGCAGACGGGCGAGGTCGATCTACGCCTTGATTTTCGCGCGGGGTTGGATAACCGCGGCGGTGAGATTGCCAGCAACAGCCATGCTTTGACGCTCAGAACCAGCCAGTTGTTCAATCAAAACGGAACGCTGCTGCATACCGGCAGCGGCAGCATATCTATTACCAGCGAAGGCGCGCTGGACAACGGCGAAGGCACTATTGCCGCTAACGGCAATATCGTTTTGTACTCCGATAACATTAATAATCGCAGCGGTAAAATCAGCACGACGCAGGGCAATGCTCAGCTCATTACCCGTCACGAGCTGGAAAATTCGCAAGGGAATATCGTTGCTGGCGGCAGCCTTTCTCTACAAATGGCCAGCCTTCGGAACCAGCAGGGGCAATTGATTGCGGCGCAGGGCGACCTGGCCATGAGCACTGAAGGAGGGCTGGATAACGGCGAAGGCGTTCTTGCCGCAAATGGCAATATTAAGCTTGACGCCGACAATCTGACCAACCATGGCGGAAAAATCAGCGCGGCGCAGGGCGACATTCAGCTCACTGCGCGCCATGGGGTGGATAACTCGCAGGGGAATATCATCGCCAGCGGCGACATCCAACTACAGGCTGAAAATCTTAATAATCATCACGGGCAGATAGGCACGGCGCAGCGGGGCAGCGTCAACCTGACGACGAGCGGTTTACTGGATAACCAGCAGGGCACAATTACCGCTTTTGATGCCCTGGGTATTCAGAGCGCCACCGTTGATAACCGGCAGGGAGAACTGCAGTCCGGCGGTAATCTCAACATCACCATTCACAACCGGGGGCTGGATAACCGGCAGGGGCAGATCGTCTCCGCCGCCGCTCTGGAAATAGCAGGCGTCAACCTGGCGCTGGCTAATACGGGCGGGACGTTACTTGCCGCGAGCAAACTTAGCCTCGATGCCGATTCCCTCAGCGGCGATGGCGAGGTGCTCTCTCAGGGCGATATGTCTCTCACGTTGCGTCAGGCGTTTCATAACGTCGGGAGGATCATCGCCAACGGCAACCTACAGTGGAATCTCTCCGGACTGGGGCTGATTAATCAGGGGGTTATCAGCGCCGGCCGGGCGCTCAATCTCTATGCGGCAAAGCTGGATAACCGTCAGGAAGGTGAAATCAGCGCTGGCGAGAACCATTTGACGGTCAACGGCGAGCTGGTCAATCGGGGGCTGATTGACGGTGGTTTAACCCATATTGTCGCCACGACGTTAACCAATATCGGCAGCGGGCGCCTGTACGGCGACGCCGTCGCGCTGCAGGCGGCAACGCTGACTAACGCCGCGGAGAACGGCGTGGCGGCGACGATTGCCGCACGGGCATCGCTGGCAATGGGCGTTGGCACGCTCAATAACCAGGATCACGCGCTGATCTACAGTGATGGTACGCTCGCCATTGGCGGCCAGCTTGCCGAAGACGGTTCGCTCAGCGGCCGGGCGGGAGTGTTTAATAACCACAGCGCAACGCTTGAGTCCGCCGGTGATATGGCGCTCGATATCCAACAAATCAATAACTACAACGACCATCTGGTGACGAAAGATGTGATGGTCGAGCAGTCATGGCGCCATGAAGCGGCGCTGAAAGGATCGGTACAGCGCTTCGACTGGTCGCTGGTCGATACCAGTTATAAAAACAAATACGGCGTTCACGACGCCATCATGCCGGACGGTAGCCGCGGCGATGAGTTCTATGAATACCAGTACCAGCGTACCGTTGTGGAAATGCAGGTGGTGGAAAGCGATCCTGGCAAAATCCTCTCCGGCGGCCGACTCATCATCAACAGCGATAAGCTGAATAACTACGATAGCCAGATTATCGCCGGAGGAGCGCTCGGTGGCGTGATTGGCGAACTAAACAACGTCGCCACGACCGGCAAACGGGTGACCACCGACGTCGGCACCCAGACCCGTTGGTATGAGAAAAAGACCAGCCGCCCGTTTGGCGGCACCAAAACCAGCCAGGGGAAAAAAAGCAGCGAATATGAACCGACGCCGACGGTTCAGACCATCGATTTGCAAACCATGAAGTGGCAGGGCAATACCCAAATTGATGGCCATAGCGATGTGATTAATCCGCGCGATCGCGCCGATGAAACAGGCGAAATACCCGCCGGACGACTGGTGGAAGTGACGCCGGTTAACGCTGACGGAACGGTTATTCGCGTCATCACGCCGGATACCCGGCTTCCTGTCAGCAGTCTGTATCAGATCGACCCGCAGGCTAAAGCAGGCTATCTGGTGGAAACCGATCCGCGTTTTACCAACGGTAAAGCGTGGCTCGCCAGCGACTACATGCAAAATCAGCTGGGCGTTGATCAGGCGATGAAGCGGCTTGGCGACGGCTATTACGAACAGCGGCTGGTGCGTGAGCAGATCGTTAAGCTGAGCGGCGGGCGCTACCTGCAGGGCTACAGTAACGATGAAGAGCAGTACCGGGCGCTGATGGACGCGGGCGTCGCCTTCGCCAAACAGTACAACCTGACGGTCGGGGTGGCGCTGACGCCAGCGCAGATGGCGCTGTTGACCAGCGATATGGTCTGGCTGGTCGCCAGAGAGGTCACGCTAACGGATGGCTCCGTGCAGCAGGTGCTGGTGCCGCAGGTTTACGCGTGGGTTAAAGCGGGCGATCTCGATGGCAGCGGCGCGTTGCTCGGCGGTGAAAACGTGGCGTTCAGCGTGAGCCGTGATGTGATCAACAGCGGGCACATCCACAGCCGCGGCGTGACGCAGCTAACCGCGGAAAACATTCATAATAGCGGCTATATCGGCGGCAACCAGCTCACGCTAAACGCGCGTACTGATATCAACAATATTGGCGGAACGCTGCAGGGCGGCGATAGCCTGATCGCGCAAGCCGGGCGTGATATCAACAGCGCCAGCACCCTCGGCGGCGGCCCGGGTAACATCAGCCTCGATCGGCCCGCGGGGATTTATGTCCAGAATGAAAACGGCCAGCTGGGGCTGCAGGCGTTACATAACATTAATCTGACGGCAAGCATGGTGAGTAACAGCGCGGCGGGCAGCCAGACGCAGATTATCGCTGGCAACGATCTCAACCTGCAGACGCTCGCCACCACCCATAGCGAAAGCGGAAACTGGGGGAAAGGCAACGATCGTTCCTTGACCCAGCGTAGCGATATCGGCACGCAAATTAACGGCGGCGCGGTGGCGCTGTCCGCCGGCCACGATATGAATGCCCGCGCCGCCAGCGTGACGGCGACCAGCAGCCTGACGGTTGCCGCCGGCAATGATATTAACCTCAGCAGCGGCGAGTCCTCATGGCACCTGACGGAAAACAGTCATCAAAGCAGCAGCGGCCTGCTGGCTCGCCGTTCGCTCACCACTCACGATGAAGTGTGGGCGCAGAACGCCATCGGCAGCAATTTTAGCGGTGACAGTATTGTGATGCAGGCCGGGCGCGACCTGCTGGTGTCCGGCAGCAGTGTTGCCGGCACCCAGGACGTTAACCTTGCGGCGGGGCGTAACCTGACCATCACCACCGCCGAGGAGCGTCGCCAGGAAAACCATCTACGTAAAGAGAAACATAGCGGCTTTTCCGGCACCGGCGGCGTCGGCTTCAGCGTCGGCAGTTCGTCGCTGAAAGCCACCGATGTAACGACGGCGCTGAGTAGCGCCGCCAGTACCGTCGGAAGCTCACAGGGCAACCTGAGCCTGAGCGCCGGTAATGTATTGACGGTTCAGGGATCTGACCTGGTGGCCGGCAACAATATGGCGTTGACCGGTAAAACCGTGAATATTCTGGCAGCGGAAAACCAGAGCACCCAGACCCATACCGTGGAGCAGAAAACCAGCGGCCTGACGCTGGCGTTATCCGGGATGGTGGGCAGCGCCATTAACACCGCGGTTTTCAGCGCCAACCAGGCCAGCACCGAGAGCAATGGCCGTCTCGCCGCGCTGAGCGGGCTGCAGTCGGCATTATCGGGCGTACAGGCGTATCAGGCATCGCAGATGCAGACTGCGGATTCCAGTCCGGAGAGCATGATAGGGGTCAACCTCTCCTGGGGTAGCCAGTCCTCGAAATCCACTCAGCGACAAACGCAGAACACCAGCCGCGGCAGCAGCCTGATGGCCGGCAACAATCTCAGCATTATCGCCACGGAGACGGATATCAACGTTGAGGGCAGCCAGCTGCAGGCCGGCGGCAGCGCGTTGCTCAATGCCGCGCGCGATGTGAATTTATTCTCTGCGGAGAACGCCAGCACCCTGAGCGGTAAAAACGAGAGCCATGGGAGTTCGTTTGGCGTCGGTATTAACTTCGGTCAGGGCGCGAACGGGCTGACGGTCAGCGCCAGCGCCAACGCCGGGAAGGGCCACGAGAAGGGCAACAGCCTGACGCATAACGAAACGACCCTCAGCGCCGGTGAGCGGGTGACTATCGTCAGCGGTCGCGATACGACGCTGACCGGCGCGCAGGTGAGTGGCCATCAGGTGACAATGGACGTCGGGCGTAACCTGACGCTGACCAGCGAGCAGGACAGCGATAACTACGATTCGAAGCAGCGTAGCGGCAGTGCGGGGGCGAGCGGCAGCATGGGCGGCGGTTCGGGTTCTCTTAACCTGAGCCAGAGCAAAATGCACAGCACCTGGGCGTCGGTGGAGGCGCAGACGGGGATTTTTGCCGGCGAGGGCGGTTTTGATGTGAAGGTGGGCGGGCATACGCAGCTGAACGGCAGCGTGCTGGCGAGCACGGCGGCGGCGGAGCTGAACCGGCTGGATACCGGGACGCTGGGTTTCCGGGATATTAAAAACTATGCCGAGTACAGCGTGGAGCAGCAGAGCGAGGGAGTGAGCACGAGCGGTAGCGTGGCGGGGCAGTTCCTCGGGAATGCGGCCAGTGGACTGCTGATGGGGGCGAACGGCAGCGGCAGCGACAGTTCGCTGACGCGGGCGGCGGTGAGCGAGGGCAGTATCGTTATCCGCGACAGCGCGAATCAGCAGCAGGACGTGACGGGGTTAAGCCGGGATGCGGCGCATGCGAACCAGACGCTGAGCCCGATATTTGATAAGGAGAAAGAGCAGAACCGGCTGGCGACGGCGCAGAAGATAGGTGAAATCGGGCGCCAGGTGAGTGATGTGCTGGTGACGCAGGGCAAGCTGAACGCGCAGGCGGCGCAGAGCGACCCGGCGGCGCGGGCAGCGGCGCGGGCGAAGCTGGTAGCGGGAGGGAATGGCAGTCCGAGCGAGGAGCAAATCAACGCGCAGGTGAGCCGAACGGCGACGGCGGACTACGATACGGGCGGAAAGTACCAGAAGGTGGCGCAGGCGGTAACGGCGGCGATGCAGGGTCTGGCGGGGGGCGACCTGGCGCAGGCGGCGAGTGGCGCAGTGAGCCCGTATGTGGCGGAAATCATTCACAGCCAGACGACGGACAGCGCGACGGGCAAGGTGAATGTGGAAGCCAATGCGATGGCGCACGCGGTGTGGGGAGCGATAGCGGCGGCATCGGGAAATAACAGCGCGCTGGCGGGAGCGGCAGGCGCAGTGAGTGGCGAGCTGCTGGGGCGCTGGATAGCGGCGGAATATTATCCGGGTGTTAAGACAGAAGAGCTGTCGGATGAGCAGAAGTCGACGATAAGCGCGCTGAGTACGCTGGCGGCGGGACTGATGGGGGGGCTTAGCGGAGGCAGCAGCGCGGATGCGGTGACGGGTGCACAGGCCGGGAAGAATGCGGTGGAGAATAACTTACTGAGCGGCAGTGAAGATGCGCAGGCGGCATGGTTGCGCCAGCACGGCATCGATATGGCGAGTTGTTCCGATAACCCAGGCGGGTCGGCATGTCAGAAAGCGATAAATGAGCGTAATGCGGTAGGACTTGCGCTGGCATCGGGTAGTGTGGCCCTGTTACCAGGTGGTGCTCAGGCAATGTGGGGACTGGGAGCAAGTGCAAATGCCGGTATCAGTTATCTGGCAGATGGCACGATAGATCCGGCAAATGCGACTATTGCTGGCTGGGTAAACGTGCTCAGTATGGGGAATGGTCTGGCAGGTACGGTAGGCTGGAATGCCGCAGGTGGTGCGCTGGGCAACTGGATAGATGACAAAGATCCACTGTCTGGTGCGCTTATCAATGGTGCCGGTTCGGGTATTGGCTATGGCATTGGTAAAGGACTCTCATGGGGTGTTAATGCCGGGGCAAACTGGTGGAAAGGAGGCTGGGATCCGAAGTTTAACGCTGAATTGAGGCAGTTTACTGAAATTAAGGGGGATTTTGGTATTTCGAAGGAAATGACTCCGAGCCGCGTTCCTGGGGCTTTTGGTGATTTTGGTGGTTCATTCTTCTCGGAAATAACAGGTAAAGGTATAGAGAAGCGCGCGGATTCTATGGGGGAGAGAAAAAATGATTAATGTTCTCTTTTTTATCTTCTCTGTGGTGGCGGGGATTCTCATGGCCGAACTGGCTTATGTGTCCTTACTTATTGTTGATTATGTCATACAGGGTAGCTTCAGTTTTTCTTCCTCTGAAGCTCTGCATAATCTGAAAGTAGGTTTTGGTGGTGGCTGCATTATTGGTGCAGGGATCGTTTTATGTCGTCTTTTTAAGATTAAAGGATTTTAGTGGAGAATAATGCGCTGAGTCTGCAACCGTTTCTGGTCTTTCCAATTATGCTACGAGTGATAAAAATGGGGAGGAAGAGAAATGATGAAAGTACCAACATGGCAATTAGTATTGTTATTTTTTTATTCCTGTACAGCTGTTCCCGCCACTATGTTCATGCTGAGTCTGGTATTTCAGTGGATCCTTGTACCTGGATTTGATGTTGATTTCTTTGGCTATGAACAAGTGTATGTTGCTCTCAAAATGGCAGTTATAGGTTTTTTTGTCGGGATATGTCTATGGCTTTCCTATTACTTGTCTTATAGAAAGCGAATGTTAAATAAGTAAGCTGTTGTTGAGAATAACCTGATGGGTGGGAACGAATGGGGCCAGGGTGAGAAAGCCAGAGAGCATGGCGCAGATGTTCTCTCATGCGCAGATAACCCGTCTGGTGAAGCCTGCCAGCGAGGAATTGCTGAGAATAAAGCTTATGCAGGTGCGTTGGCTTCAGCGGGGCTAATCTATCTGCCGGGAGGAATGCAGATTACTGGCGCGATAGGCGGAACGGCAAATGCAGGTATTCAGTATGCGATTAATGGAACGGTTAATCCAACTGATGTATTAATCGCGACTTATGTTGGAGCATTTACTGCAAATACGGGAGTCTGGGTACTGTGGGCTGGAATGCGGCAGGTGGTGCAACATCCAGCTATCTGAACGGTGATGATCCATTTAAAGGTGGCGTAATAAGTGGTGCCGCTTCGGGTATCGGTTATGGAATAGGTAAAGTTGCCAAAATTTCATTAGATAAATGGGTTAATCCTGCATGGAAAAATTACGAGTGGATTGATATGGGGATGGGGGTAAGTAAACCAATGCAGTTGAGCTCATTACCCGGTATATCTGGTAACAGTGGTGCAGCGTTAGCTACTGAGATGGGAAGTCAGGGCGGCTCTAAACTCATTGATATATTGAACGAGGATTAATGTGAATATATACAATGAATTAAAAGTTTTTTCCATGATCGTAGGCCTCCACACATTGGTTATCTCTTTGTGTGCACTAGTTTTACAGTTTGTATTTATAGCCTATGTTTTTTTCTTGACAGGGACATGGGATGTTAATTTTATGCGAGCGCTATTATTTATTAAAGCTGGTGCCTTCGGTGGGTTTATTGCAGGTTTTGGTGTTTGGTTAATGTATTACTTTATTCCCAAGTTTAGGTAATACAGATCACTCTTCCCCAAAATTCTCCTGCGTATTTGCTCTGGGGTATGAAGATTAGCAGTTCAGACATAGCATAAGCGAGCCCGGCCATCGCGGCGGGATCGTTTTATCAGACCTTATCCACAGCCCGTTCCTGAAGGCACCCTCGTCATCTGCGATATGGCGAGTCAGCAGCAGGACGTGACGGGGTTAAGCCGGGATGCGGCGCATGCGAACCAGACGCTGAGTCCGATATTTGATCAGGAGAAAGAGCAAAACCGTCTGGCGACGGCGCAGAAGACAGGTGAAATCGGGCGCCAGGTGAGTGATGTGCTGGTGACGCAGGGCAAGCTGAACGCGCAGGCGGCGCAGAGCGACCCGGCGGCGCGGGCAGCGGCGCGGGCGAAGCTGGTAGCGG
>NZ_PJDK01000033.1:0-60277 GCF_002837615.1 Klebsiella sp. X1-16S-Nf21 | reverse complement strand
AAGGCAGTTTTTTCACAGTATTCATGGTTATCTCGCTTTAATAATTAATATATTTCAGATAATAACCATCCCATTCTGGCTAAAATAAATAACCAAAATAAGCTGATTTGTTTTTTAGGGTACAGCGACGCCGGAGAATAATATTCTCGCTGACGTTATTTCATATTAATTAACGCTGGTACAGATGGATTAATTCTTCTGAGAACTCGCGGGCCAGCAGCGAATTCATCAGATGATCCTGGGCATGTACCATAATCAGCGTCATAGGCTGACGCGCTTCACCGGCATCCTGCCCGATGAGCTGGGTCTGCATCTGATGCGCCCGGCGGGCGTAGCCGTCGGCCTCATTTAAGAGTAAGCGCGCTTCGTCGATATTTCCGGTTCGGGCCGCATGCAACGCTTCAAAACATAATGAGCGTGACTGTCCTGCATTAACGATAATTTCCATTACCGCATCTTCTAATTCAATCATGTGTATTCCTGAGGTATTTATTATTTAATAATGCAGTGAAAGTCCATTTTCTGCATTATTACGCTGTCATCTTATTATCTCTCCGGAAGGAGAGGGATTAGCTAACGGTTTCTGCCACTGGAACGCTATTTTTGGCTTTCTCAACTTCGGTTTTCATTAAGGAACGTTCATAGGCGCGCAGGAACGGCAGGTAAATGACCGCCGACATCACCATGCAGATAACGCACATCACCACCGGACTCAGGGTCCAGTTGGCCGCCCACGACGCGCCAATCGGTGCCGGCGTGGTCCACGGCGTCAGCGACACCACCTGGCTCAGCCAGCCAAGACGCGTCGCGCCGTAAGCCAGCACCGCGTTGACCATCGGCACGCAGACGAAGGGGATAAACATCATCGGGTTCATGATGATTGGCGCCCCGAACAGAATCGGCTCGTTAATATTAAAGAAGCTCGGCACAATGCCCATCTTGCCGATGGTGCGCAGATGAGTGGCCCGGCTACGCAGCAGCAGGAAAGCCAGCGGCAGAGTCGAACCGACACCGCCAATCAGCAGATAGTGATCCCAGAAGCCCTGCAGATAGACGTGCGGCAGCACCGTACCCGCCGCCAGCGCCGCCTGGTTTGCCGACAGGTTGGCCATCCAGAACGGGTTCATAATGCCGGTAACAATCAGTGAGCCGTGGATCCCGGCGAACCAGAAAATCTGGCACATCAGAACGGAGAGCAAAATCGCCGGCAGCGAGTCGGAGGCGGAAACCAGCGGCTCCAGCAGATGCATGATCGCCTGCGGCAGGATCATCCCGGTCTGCGCTTCGATAAACAGGTTCAGCGGATGCAGAGTCGCAATGACCACCAGCACCGGGATCAGGATTTCAAACGAACGGGCGACGCCGGTGGGGACCTCTTTCGGCAGACGAATCGTAATGTTGTTTTGCTTCAGCCACGCATAAACGCGGGTGGAGTAGATGGCGGTGATCAGCGCGGTGAAAATGCCCTGACCGGACAGATACTGAGTGGAAATTTTGCCATCGGCATAGGGTGCGGCGACCAGCAGGAAGGCCATAAACGCCAGCAGACCGGACATCACCGGATCGAGCTGAAACTGACGACCGAGGCTGGCGCCAATGCCGACCGAGATAAAGAAGGTCATCACGCCCATGCTGAGGTTAAACGGCAGCATCAGCTGTTCGCGGTAGTGCTGGGAGAAATCAAGCCAGCCGCGGGCAAAGCCGTTGGTGGTATCGGGTGAAAACGGCGGAAAGATAAATACCAGCATGAAAGAGCCGATGATCATAAACGGCAAGGCGGCAGTGAAGCCATCGCGGATAGCGATAACGTATTTCTGCTGCCCAAGGCGTCCTGCCAGCGGAGTAATAGATTGCTCGATCACGGCAATCATGGACTGATACAGAGAACTCATTTCAACACCTCTCAGTGCGCCGCTGGGATCAGCGACAGAGCATAATTCAGGACGTTGTCTCCCCGCTGCATACCGTAGTCCATCGTATCGATGGGCTGAACGGGAATGTTCAGGGAAGCCGCTTTGTCAGACAGGGTTTTCAACATGTATTTCACTTGGGGGCCAAGCAACACCACCTGATACTGCGGAAACTGCATGTCAAATTCGGAAACGCCATAGGCATCAATCTGCACCGGCAGGTCACGTTCATTCGCCGCCTCCACCATCTTTCTGACCAGCAGACTGGTGGACATCCCGGCAGAGCAGCACAGCATAATCTTGTACATCGACGACCATCCTCAAAATGTAAAAAGTTATTGCGTGGATGATTTGATATCAGACGGAAACCGGTTTCCATTCATAAAAAGCAGAACTGTGATAGTGGTCAAGATCTCCTGCTTATGGGGCGGATTTATTGGATTTCGCTCACATTATTCTGTCGATTTGGCGATGTTTTGCGCTGAAATGGAAAATCGGTTTCCAAACAAATGGTGAAATGGATATACTGCGCTGGTCACAATTGAAGCGATTCAGGTTTACAGGATTTTGGCGGGACGCGGCGCCCGCGCAGGGGAAAATGATGTCGACAATCAATGATGTTTCACGACTTGCCGGGGTTTCCAAAGCCACGGTGTCGCGAGTGTTGAGCGGCTCACGTGGCGTGAAGGAAGCCAGTCGTCAGGCGGTGCTGCAGGCGGCGGAAGCGCTCAATTACCGGCCAAACATGATAGCCCAGTCGTTGCTCAGCCAGTCCACCGGCTGTATCGGCGTCATCTGCGCCCAGGACAACATCAACCAAACCACCAGCTATCTCTACGCCCTGGAAAAACAGCTCAGCCAGCACCAGAAGCACCTGCTGCTGCGCTTCGCCAACACCAGCAACGGCGTGATGAGCTCGCTGGAGGAGTTGACCTGCGGGTTGTGCGATAACGTGCTGATCATCGGCGCGCGTTTTCCCCTGAATATTAACCGCCCGGACGTGGTGCTGGTGGACTGCCTCGACAGCGAGGGCGACAACAGCATTCAGTTCGATCATGCCTTCGCTGCCGAAACCGCCTGCCACTATCTGATTAGCCAGGGCAGACGGCAGATTGCGCTGATTCATCCGCAGAGCAGCGGCTTTGCCGATCAGGTGCTGCTGGGCTACAAGCACGCGCTGGAAAAAAACTTTTTGCCGTTTAATCGCAACCTGGTGTTTCTGGATAACACCTCGCCGTCGGTGGCGGTGCAGGAGCTGGTCAATAACGCCACGACGCTGAACTTTAACGCGCTGTTGGTGAGCGATGAACAGCAGGCGCAGCGCGTGGTGCCGCAGCTGCAGGCGTTTAACCGCGCCGTTCCGCAAAATGTGATGGTGTTTAGTCTCGCCGGATCGTTACAGCTGCCCGGTATCCCCACCATTCCGGCCATTGAATATTCCATGGACGCGATGGCGTCGCGGATCGTCAACTGGCTGACCGAGAAAACGGACACCCCGGGCGGCAGCCCGCTGCGCGGCGATTTAATTATTCCGAAGCACTGAACTCCGCTCTTGCCCTGACCCGCCGCCGTTGGCTGCGGGTTTTTTGCTGGCTGGTTTTTGTCGTATCCCTCACATTATAAATAAAACTCATATCTGACGCCGGGTTTTCGAACCGGACAGCCTGCGTGACCTGCCTTAAGTTGAGTACGAAAGTTCCACTCAAAAAACACTAACCAGAACATTCGTACCGCCTGCTTAAGGAAGTGACCCTATGAATCACATGAACGTTGTCGATGTGAAAGCGTGGATAGATGCCCGTCCGGTCTCGCGCTTTCAATGGAACGTGCTGCTGCTCTGTTTCATCATCATTATGCTGGATGGGTATGACGCCGCGGTGATGGGCTTTGTCGCCCCGGCGCTCATTGAGGACTGGGGCATCAGCCGGGCTGAAATGGGGCCGATTCTTGGGGCGGCCATGTTCGGCGTCGCCATTGGCGCCCTGGTGGCGGGCCCGCTTTCTGACCGCTACGGCCGAAAACGCATTTTACTCTGGTCGGTGGCGCTGTTTGCGCTGTTCAGCCTGGCCGGCGCCGTGGCGCAAAGCCCATCGCAACTGGCGCTGATGCGTTTTCTTACTGGCCTTGGCCTTGGCGCGGTGATGCCCAACTGCGTCACGCTGGTGGCAGAATATATGCCGGAGCGGCGTAAAGGGGTGATGATCACCCTGATGTACAGCGGTTTTAACGTGGGTTCCGGCCTCGGCGGCTTTATCGCCGCCGGTTTGTTATCGCATTACAGCTGGCACTCGGCGCTGATTTTTGGCGGCGTGCTGCCGCTCGTGGTGCTCCCCTTTATGATCGTGATGTTGCCGGAGTCGGCGATGAACATGGTGGCGCGCCGGCTACCGGGCGAGCAGATCGCCAGGGCGCTTAACCGGCTTGGGGGCCAGTTTACGGCGGAAACCGTTTTTCAGTTGAATGCGCCGCCCATCACGCGGAGCAGCAAAGTGGCGCAGCTGTTTCGGCATGGCTATGCCCGCGGCACGATAGCGCTGTGGCTGACCTATTTTATGGGGCTGTTCGTGATATATCTGCTGAACGGCTGGCTGCCAACCATTCTCCGCTCCGGCGGGCTGTCGCTGCAGCAGGCGGCGATGATGACCGGCTTGTTCCAGCTCGGCGGCCCGCTGGGCGGGATCCTTGTCGGTATGCTGATGGATCGCGCTTCGGCGAAAGCCGTGATTGCGGCAACCTATTTCCTCGGCTGCCTGTGCCTGTTGTCCCAAGGGTTGATGGATTTCGGATCGGCGGCGCTGTCGGTGCTGATTTTTATCAGCGGGATGTGCATTAACGGCGCGCAGAACGGTCTGCAGGCCTATTCGCCAGCCTATTATCAAACCGAGATCCGTGCTACCGGCGTCAGCTGGATGCATGGTATCGGCCGTACCGGGGCTATTCTCAGCTCCACGCTGGGCGGGATGCTGATGCTGGCCGTACCGGGACACTCGTCGATCTTTTTGGTGCTTGCGCTGCCGGCCTGCCTGGCGGGGATCTGTATTTTGTTGCACCGTATGAATCACGCTAAGCCTCGACTCACAGAGGCAGAACTGGACGCTTTGTCATCCCCCCTGGAACACCGATAAGTGGAGTTATCTGATGGCTAACATTCTCGGCGGTATCGCCGTCTCTCATACCCCGACTATCGGCTTCGCGGTCGATCATCATAAACAGCAGGACCCGGCGTGGTCGCCGATCTTCCAGAGCTTCGAACCGCTGCAGCGCTGGCTGGAGGAGAAAAAACCGGATGCGCTGGTGTACATCTTTAATGATCATGTGACCGCCTTTTTCTTCGATCACTATTCGACTTTTACGCTGGGAATCGACAGTCAATATGACGTTGCCGATGAAGGCGGCGGACCACGCTGTCTGCCGCCGGTCCAGGGCAATGCGGCGCTCTCAAGGCACATTGGCGCCAGCCTGATGGCCGATGAGTTTGATATGTCGTTCTTTATGGATAAAAAGCTCGACCACGGCCTTTTCTCGCCGCTTTCGGCGCTGCTGCCCTGGGATGAAGCGCAGGGGTGGCCGACGGCGGTGATCCCGTTACAGATCGGCGTGCTGCAATTTCCGGTACCGAGCGCGCGCCGTTGTTACAAACTCGGCCAGGCGCTGCGCCGGGCAATTGAAAGCTTCCCGGAAGATATCAATGTGGCGATTGTCGCGACCGGCGGGCTCTCGCATCAGGTTCATGGCGAGCGCTGCGGATTTAATAATCCCGACTGGGATGCCCAGTTTGTTGACATGCTGGTTAATGACCCGGAAAAGCTCACCGAAATGACCCTTGGCGAATATGCTGAGCTGGGGGGGATGGAGGGGTCCGAAGTGATCATGTGGCTGGTGATGCGCGGCGCGCTATCAGCCAATGTCACCGAAACCTGGCGCGACTATTACCTGCCGTCGATGACCGGTATCGCCACGCTGATCCTTGAGAACAATGCGCGCCTGCCCCCCGTCGATACCCTGACGCGCCATCGCCAGCATATGGCGCAGCAGCTGGCCGGGGTGGAGAAACTGCCGGGAACCTATCCTTTTACCCACGAGCGCAGCCTGAATGGCTTGCGGCTTAACCGTTTCCTGCATCGGCTGATTGAGCCTGCCTGGCGCGAACGTTTTCTGCAGTCGCCTCAGTCGCTTTATGCCGAAGCCGGACTGAGCGAGGAGGAACAGCAGTTGCTCAACGTACGCGACTGGCGGGGATTGATTCAGTATGGCGCCAGTTTCTTCCTGCTGGAGAAAATGGGCGCGGTGGTCGGCGTATCCAACCTGCATATTTACGCCGCGATGCGCGGGCAGACGCTGGAGGCGTTTCAGCAAACGCGCAACCAACAGGTAACCTATTCGGTGGCGGGTAAACGTTAAACGGTCCCGTCCTGAACCTGCTGATAGATAAAACGCAACAGCGCCTGCGTCGCCGGGGAGGGCAGGCTGCCGGCGCGAAACGTCAGCCCGATACGCCGGGTGGTATCGGGCAGGGGGACCGGCAACACGCTGAGCAGCCCATTGTCTGTCTCAAAACGCATCTGGCTGGCGGAGACCGCCGCCAGCATGTCGGAGTCCTGCAGCAATCCTCGCACCATCGCCGCGTCCCCGGTCTCCACCGTCGGCTGGGGCAGCGGCAGCCCCAGGGTGACAAACGCCTTATCCAGCAAATGGCGCGCCGGCGCGTTGGCGCGCGGCAGCACCCATTGCGCGGTCGCCAGCCGGCTGCGCGGATCCGGATGGCGCAGCAGCGGGTGGTTATTACGCAGTAAAATCAACATATCCTCTTCGAATAACGCCTCGCTACAGAGGTCCGGGAGATCTTCATCCTGACGCAGGGCGCCGATAATAAAATCGATATTACCTGCCCGCATATCGGCGACCAGCGACTCATACGGGCTTTCATTGGTCATGAGGGTAATGCCCGGGTGCTGGGCCAGAAAGGCGGCGATGGCGGAGGGCAGTAGCCGGGTCCGGCTCAGCGGCAGGGCGCCAATGCGCACGGTGCCCTCCAGCACCCCGCGACGGGCGGCGATATCGCTCCAGATGTTTTCCAGCTCGTTGAGCGCTCTGCTTACCGGGGGATAGAGTAGCTCCGCGGCGGGCGTGGGGCGCACCCCTTCTGGCGTCCGGCGAAATAGCGCCGAATCCGCCCCTTTCTCCAGGACCTTCAGCGCGGCACTGACCGCCGGCTGAGTGATCCCCAACTGTTGCGCGACGGTTTGGGTATGGTTGACGTGATAGAGCTGAATAAATATGGCTAACCGGCGGGTATTGAACAGCCAGCCGGCGTCCGCCAGCGGGCCGCTGCTGCGGGTATGGTGCTTCTGCAACAGCGCCGGGATGGCCTGCAGGTCGTCAATCGCCCGCCGGGCGCGCGGCAGGATGCACTTGCCATACTCGGTGGGCACCATGCCGCTGTAATGGCGTTCGAACAGCGTGACGTTCAACGCGGCTTCAAGGTCGCGGATGGCCCGGGTTATCGCTGACTGCGTGCGGAATAAGTCATCGGCCGCACGCGAGACGCTGCCGCGCAGCGCGACCTGACAGAAAAAACGCAGCTGCATGATATTTATGATTTTATCGTGCTTTTTCTTCAGCATGGTTCGTCAGGCCTGAAACAGTGAGTGAGTCGACAACATAAATAAAAATCATAGCCTTCGCAAGTTAACGAATTACCTCCCTGCGACGGGACATGACAAGCTGAAAAAAACAACAGAGGAAGCCATCATGTCTCATCCGGTTAGCGAAAAAAGTGCCCTTGTCGTCAGCGCCCACTCGGCCGATTTCGTCTGGCGCGCGGGCGGTGCGATAGCGCTGCATGCCCTGCAGGGCTATCAGGTCCATGTGGTCTGTTTATCCTTTGGCGAGCGCGGCGAGTCCGCCAAACTGTGGCGCAAAGGCAACATGACCGAGGAGGCGGTGAAGCAGGTGCGTCGCGAAGAGGCGCAGGCCGCCGCTGAGATCCTGGGCGCCAGCGTCGAATTCTTTGATATCGGCGACTATCCGCTGCGCGCCGATAAAGAGACGCTGTTTCGTCTGGCGGATGTGTATCGCCGTATCCAGCCCCACTTTGTCCTGACGCACTCCCTGCACGATCCCTATAACTACGATCATCCGCTGGCCTCCCACCTGGCGCAGGAGGCTCGGATTATCGCTCAGGCAGAAGGCTATCGCCCCGGCGAGAAAATTGTCGCTGCTCCCCCGGTTTACTGTTTCGAACCGCACCAGCCGGAGCAGTGCAACTGGAAACCCGATGTGTTACTGGACATCACCGCCGTCTGGGAGAAAAAGTATCAGGCCATTCAGTGCATGCAGGGTCAGGAGCATCTGTGGGAATACTACACCCGCGTGGCGCTGCAGCGCGGGGTGCAGGCCAAGCGCAATATCGGCATCACGGCCGCGCGCGATATCGTTCACGGCGAAGCCTTCCAGAGCATCTTCCCCCGCGTAACGGAGAACCTGGCATGAACCTGTTAAATAAAAAAGGCCTTGTGATCCGCCACCTGCCGCGCCATGACGAGGCGGTTTTGCGCCGCTGTGAGGCGGCCGGGGTGGCGACGCTCCATGAAGCCTGGGATCGTCAGGGGCTGATGGGGCCGGCAATCCGTCCGATTCAGCAGGGCGTCAGCCGGGCGGGCAACGCGGTAACCGTGCTGGTGACGCCAGGCGACAACTGGATGTTTCATGTGGCGGTCGAGCAGTGCCGCGCCGGCGATATTCTGGTGGTGGCCCCGACGTCGCCGTGCGGCGATGGCTTCTTCGGCGATCTGCTGGCGACGTCTCTCCAATCGCGCGGCGTGGTCGGTCTGGTGGGCGATATCGGCATTCGTGATTCGCAGACTTTGCGGGAGATGGGATTCGCCGTCTGGTCCCGTCAGGTTTATGCCCAGGGAACGGTGAAAGAGAGCCTCGGTTCGGTTAACGTCCCGGTGATTTGCGCAGGCCAGCTTGTGCAGCCGGGCGATGTCGTGGTGGCCGACGACGATGGCGTCGTGGTGCTGCCTCACGCGCAGGTCCGTGATGTGCTCGATAAAGCGGAAGCCCGTATGAGCAATGAGCTTGCGAAGCGTGAGCGGATGCGCCATGGCGAGCTGGGGCTGGATATTTACGCGATGCGCCCGCGTCTGGCGGAAAAGGGGCTGCGGTATTACGACCGCGCAGACGAGGTGGAGGAATAAATGGCGCAACGCGGAATCCCCTGTCTATGGATGCGCGGCGGCACCTCGAAGGCAGCCTGTTTTCTGGCTGACGATCTGCCTGCCGATCCGGTGCAACGTGATGCGGTGCTGCTGGCGGTGATGGGCTCGCCTGATCCCCGGCAAATTGACGGGATCGGCGGCGCCGATCCGCTGACCAGTAAAGTGGCGATTATCCGCCGCTCCGCACGGCCTGACGCCGATGTGGACTATCTGTTTGCCCAGGTGAACGTGGCGGCGGCCACCGTGGATTACGGCCAAAACTGCGGCAATATTCTCGCCGCCGTTGGCCCTTTCGCCATCGAGCGTGGTCTGGTTCGCCACGATGCGCCGCTCACTCGGGTGCGTATTTATATGGAGAACACGGGGCAACTGGCGGTGGCAGAGATCCCCTGCGATGCCGACGGGGTCGACTACGCCGGCGAGAGTCGTATCGATGGCGTGCCGGGCAGCGCCAGCCCGATCCTGCTCCATTTTCTTGATGTGGCGGGCTCCAGCTGCGGGGCGCTGCTGCCGACCGGCCGGGTTCGTGACCGTTTTGACGGCGTTGAGGTGACCTGCATCGATAACGGTATGCCGGTGATCCTGCTGCGCGCTTGCGACCTCGGTTGCACCGGCTATGAGACGCGCGAACAGCTGGATAATGACGATGCGCTTAAACGTCGCCTGGAGTCGATTCGCCTGCAGGCCGGGCCGCTGATGCAGCTTGGCGACGTCAGCCAGCGCACGGTGCCCAAGATGACCCTGATCGCCGAACCGCGACACGGCGGCGCCATCAGCAGCCGCACCTTTATCCCCCACCGCTGCCACGCGTCAATCGGCGTGTTTGGCGCGGTGAGCGTGGCCAGCGCTTGTCTGCTCCCCGGCTCTGTCGCGCAGGGCCTGGCGCAGGTAGCGCCAGGCGATACGCCGCTGCTCAGCGTTGAGCATCCGACAGGCGAATTTTGCGTAACGCTTCAGCTTGATGCTGACGGCGCCCTGGCTGGCTGCGGCCTGTTACGCACGGCGCGACTGCTGTTTGCTGGCGAGGTTTTTATTCCGGCCCGCGTCTGGCCGCGTGAGGAGTGATGATGACAATCGCGTTTATTGGTTTTGGCGAGGCGGGTGGCATTCTGGCGGCGGATCTGGCCCGTGAGCATGCGGTGACCATGTGGGATTGCAAGCTCAATGGCCCGGCGCGAGAGGCGATGGGCAAAAAAGCCCGTGATTCGCGCGTTCAGGTGGGAAATTCGCTGGCGCAGGCGCTGGAGGGGGCCACGCTGGTTTTTTCTACTGTGACCGCCGGTGAGGCGCTAAAGGTGGCGCAGCAGGCGGCCGCGCTGCTGCAGCCGGGGCAATACTTCCTCGATCTCAACTCCGTGGCGCCGGAGACGAAACGGCAGGCGGCTGAACATTTTCTGCCGGGCACCTACATCGATGTCGCGGTGATGGCGCCGGTACCGCCGGCCCGATTGCAGACACCGTTATTGATCGGCGGGCCGCAGGCGGAGGCGATCGCGCCGCGTCTGCAGGGGCTGGGGCTGAATGCCCGCTATGGCGCCAGTACGGTGGGCCAGGTGTCGGCGATAAAAATGTGCCGTAGCGTGATGATCAAAGGTCTTGAAGCGCTTACCACAGAATGCCTGTTCGCGGCTCGTGAATACGGCGTTGAGGAGGAGGTGCTTAGTTCCTTGCATCATAGTTTCCCCGCTCTGGGCTGGACAGGAGCGTTCCCCGACTATCTGATCAGCCGGGTGGCGGAACATGGCATTCGGCGCAGCGAAGAGATGGAAGAGGTGGTGAAAACCCTGCGTGACGTGGGGAGCGCCGGGATAATGAGCGAGGCGATCGCGAAAAGCCAGCGCCAGCTGCCGGAGCAGATGGCCGCCCGTAGCCTGAGCTACAGGCAGCTGACGCCGTTTGACTGGAAAACGCTGGTCGCCAGGCTGAAATAACCGCTATTTGGCCGGACAGACGATTTTGTCGATTGCGGCCTGGTAGCTTTTTTGGTTATTGCGCTCTTTCGCCAGCGTTGCTTCGCGGACCGCGTTCTTGTTACCGTCGGTCGCCAGCACTTTATTGGCAAAATCGTTGTCGCTGAGGTGGCTTGCTGGCGCGCATTTTTCCTTCACCGCTTTGAGCACCTGCTGTTTTTGCTGCTCGAACTGCAGGCTTTGCAGCGGTGATTCGGCCCACGCCGACGTGGCGCTCAGGGCGGTGACCAGGCATACCATCCAACATGCTTTCATCAGGCTTCTCCTTCCGTAATCGCTTCCGTCAACTATATGCGCAGGCGCGAAAACACGCAAATAGTGGTCAGTTTAACTTATTGAAAATGCAATTTTTATCGCCTGCTCAGGCGGCTCTCACCCGCCGCCGCGAGTCGATGGCGATCAGCACCACCGACGCGAGGATCAGCAGAGTGCCCAGCCAGTCCGGCAGCGTGAAGGTGATCCCCAGCAGCAGGAGCGACAGCAGGGCGCTGCTCAGCGGTTCGGCGCAGCTGAGGATCCCGGCCTTCGCGCCGCCAATTTTCTGCGCGCCGTTAAGATAAAGGCTGAAGGTCAGCGAAGTACCGATCACCACCAGGTAGAAAAAGGCTAACAGCAGGCTACCGTTCACCACAAAATCGGTGCCCTGGCCGCCGTAAAACGGCAGCAGCATCGCGCCGCCGAACAGCATGCTCCAGCCGACGATCGGCAGCGTCCCGTAGCGGGCAATCAGCGTCGAGGGATAGGTGGTATAAAACGCGGCGGCAAACGCCGAGGCGATCCCCCAGAACAGCGCCGCCGGCGAAATCGACAGCGTCGTTGGGTTGCCGTGGGTCACCAGCAGAAAGGTGCCCGCCAGCGAGGTGCAGATAGCTCCCAGCACCAGCGGAGTGGGACGCGCTTTGCGGGCGAGGGCGAACCAGGCGACGATGATCGTAGGCGACAGGAACTGCAGCACCGTGGCCGTGGCGGCATTGGATTTTTCAATGGTCATCAGAAAGGTGAACTGCACGGTTAACGCGCCAAACAGCGAGAAAAACAGCAGGCTGAGGGCGTCGCGGCGGTTTTGCAGCACGCGGAAAATGCGGTCGCCGTGAACAAAGCCGAGCATCAACAGGATCAGCCCGGCGAACAGCAGACGCGTCATGGTCAGAAACGGCGACGACATCTGGCTTTCCTGCATAATAAACTGCGCACACACCCCGGAACTGCCCCACAGCACGGCGGCAATCAGTACGTTCAGCATCCCTTTTTTGCTGGAGCCCATCTTTTCCTCAAGCGAAATATGACAAAGGGGAATCATAGCATGCGCCAGCCCGGGCGGCGGGGCAGGAAATGGTAGTCGGGCGCGGCGGCGTAACGATGTTGCAGGCCCGGTAAGGCGAAGCCGCCACCGGGCACTACCCGACAGTCGCGTTCTAGCTTAAATCGACATTTTTACTGCCGAACAGCCAGGTGAGGACAAAGCCACACAGGTAGGAGACCGCCAGCCCGCCGGCGTAGACCGCCATCCCGGCGTAAATTCCGCTGCCGGAGGTCATCAGCGGCAGCGCCACCAGCCCGGACGGGCCGAACACCGTGTTCAGGCCGACCGGCAGCCCCAGCCAGGCGATCAGTCCGACGAAGAACCCGCCGCAGGCGCCGCCGAGGCAGGCGGTGACAAACGGCTTCATCCGCGGCAGGGTGACGCCGTAGATCAGCGGCTCGCCAATCCCGAGGAAGCCCGGAATAATCGCCCCTTTAATCTGGGTTCGCAGCAGCGAATCGCGCTTCGCCCGCCAGAATAGCGCCAGCGCCGCCCCCACCTGCCCGGCCCCGGCCATCGCCAGGATCGGGAACAGCGAGTTAAAGCCCTGGGCGTCCACCAGCGCAAAATAGACCGGGACAAACCCCTGATGGACGCCGAACATCACCGCCAGCAGGAACAGGCCGGCCAGCACCGCCGAGCCAAACGGGTTGCCGTTAAGATGCAGGAACAGCCACGACATGCCGGTAAACAACCAGCCGCCAATCGGCATGATCACCGTAAAGGTCACCGCGCCCATGATCAGCAGCGTCACCGCCGAAGTGAGGATCATATCGAGGTTGGCCGGCATTACCCGCCGCACCTGGCGTTCAACCCACGCCCCAAGGATAACGGCGATCAATACGCCGATGATATTGCCGCGCGGATCGATGCCGTGGCCGAAGAAGGTGGAAATGCCGGCGTAGAAGCCGCTGGTTGCCTCCGGGTTGTAGCCCAGCACGAACAGCGAGGCGATAATCGCGCCGTTCACGCCGGAGCCGCCGAACGCCTTCTGCGCGTTATAGCCAATCAGGATACTCAGGAAGGTGAACATCCCTTTGCTGAAGACCTTCATATAGCCAATCAGCGCTACCAGGCTGGCGTTCGGATGGGCGTTCTCCAGCACGAAGACCTGTTCCGCCAGGGTAGCAAAGCCCAGCAGCAGCCCGACGGCGATAAAGCCGGGGATCAGCGGCGTAAAGATGGTGGCGAATTTGGCGAGAAACTTCTGCACCGCGCTGGTCTGCTTGCCCTTCAGCGCCTGCTTTTTCTCCGCTGCGACGTCGGCCAGCGTCGGCGCGGCGGGCGCCTCCTCCAGCAGGACGTTCATCATCTCGGCGGCGGTTTGCGCCTTGCCGGGGCCGAGCACCACCTGGAACTGCTCGTCGCTGACGATCACCCCCATTACGCCGTCAATCTGGCGGATGGCGGCGCTGTCGGCCAGACTTTCATCGCGCAGGGTCAAGCGCAGGCGCGTCATGCAGTTGCCCGCCTGCGCGACGTTTGCGGCGCCGCCTACGTGGGCGAGGATCCGCGCTATCATTTCTTTCGTTATTTTTGCCATTGCCCGTTACCTGTCTGTCGGTGCTCAGGTGTTGCTGAGCGCCTTGCGGATATAGCCGTTGTTTTTTGCCAGCAGCGACTGCGCGTCTTCGGCACTTAAGTCCGCCAGCACCATCACGATCGCCGTTTTACAGTGGCGGCCGCAGGCCTCCAGCGCCTTCCGGGCAGTGGGACGATCGCAGTCGGTCGCCTCCATCACGATAGAGACTTGGCGCTCAATCAGCTTGGCGTTGGTCGCTTCGACGTCGACCATCAGGTTGCTGTACACCTTGCCGACGCGGATCATCGCCCCGGTGGAGATCATGTTCAGCACCAGCTTCTGCGCGGTACCGGCTTTCAGGCGGGTAGAGCCAGTGACCACTTCCGGGCCGACCACCGGGGTGATCGCCACATCCGCCAGCTGGGCCATTTCGCCATGCGGGTTACAGCTGACGATGGCGACAAAGGCATTCTGACTATGGGCGTATTCCATGGCGCCAATGACGTACGGCGTGCGTCCGCTGGCCGCCAGTCCCACCAGCACATCGCGGTGGCTGAAGTTCAGGTTCTGCAGATCCATCGCCCCCTGCGCTTTGTTGTCTTCCACGTTTTCCACGGCGCTGAGAATCGCTTTATGTCCGCCGGCGATGATCCCCACCACCTGCTCCGGGCGGGTGCCGAAGGTTGGCGGGCATTCGCTGGCATCGAGGATCCCCAGACGCCCTGAGGTACCCGCGCCGATATAAATCAAGCGGCCACCGGCCTGCAGCGCCGTCGCGACCTTATCCACCACCTCGGCAATCTGCGGCAGATAGGGCGTAATCGCCTGGGCTACCTGCTGGTCTTCCTGGTTTATCACCGTCAGCATGTCGAGGGTGGAGAGGGTGTCAATGTTGGCGCTGTTGGCGTTGCGTCGCTCGGTCAGCAGTTTGCTCAGGTCGATACTCATAGAAACCTCGTTATTCTCAGTGGCGCGCAGTATAAGGAATTATTTATTCCTTGCCTGTGAAGAGTATCACGATTAGTACGCGGAGAATAATAGGAGAATGGTAGGTATGGCGGGAAATAGTGCGGTAATAAATCTGGAATATTTTATTACCGCAGCAGGAGATTAGCGCGCGCTGCGCGGTTTGCTGAGGCCCAGCAGCAGCGCCAGCAGGTAGCAGATGGCCATCGCGAGGCTCATTTTCAGCATCGTTTCACCGCCGAGGCCTGCCAGCGGCGCGGCGATGCCGCCGAAGACAAACATCAGGGTGCCCATCAGCGCGGACGCGGTCCCGGACTGCGCGGCATCGACGGCGCTCATCGCCTCCGCGCCAGCGACGGTGCTGATGCCGCTCATCAGCGACACGGTAAAGAACAGGCCGACCAGCGCCAGCACCGGCAGCTGCAGCCAGGCAAACAGCAGCATGATCGCCGCACAGCTCACCGCCAGCGTCAGGCCGCCGCGCAGCAGGCTTTCGGCGCTAAAGCGGCGCGCCAGGCGGGAAAAGATCATCGCCGCGATAATCAGCCCGATACCGTTCAGACCGAACAGCAGGCTGAACTGCATGGCGCTCATGCCGTATTCGCTCTGCATCACGAAGGAAGAGGAGCCGATGTAAGAGAACAGCCCGGCCATCATAAAGGCCTGAATCAGGCAGAAGCGCAGAAAGCGGCGATTTTTCAGCACCGGCTGGCCGCGTTGCTGGCGGGCGGCATGCGTTGCTGTGGCCGGGCGCGTTTCCCGCAGGATCGTCAGGCTCATCACCAGCAGCACGCCGCCGATGGCGGCCATCGTCCAGAAGAGAATTCGCCAGTCGAAGGCGGTGATAACGTAGCCGCCCAGCACCGGGGACAGCACCGGCGCAATGCCGTTCACGGTCATCAGCAGGGCGAAAAATTGGGTCAGCAGGGTGCCCTGGTATTTATCGCGGGCGATGGATCGCGACAGCACCGAGCCGCCGGCGCCGGCGAAGCCCTGTAAAAAGCGCCAGACAATCAGCATGTTGATATCCCGGGTCAGGGCGCACATCGCCGAAGCAAAGATAAACAGCAGCAGAGACAGCGCCAGCGGTTTCAGGCGGCCAATGCGATCGCTCAGCGGGCCGAAAAACAGCTGACCCAGGCCGAGGCCAATCAGCGCGGCGGTCAGCGACAGCTGGGTCTGGGTGCTGGTGGCCTGCAGCTGCTGAGTGATCTCCGGCAGCGCCGGCAGATAAAAATCCGTGCACAGCGGGCCGATACCCGACAGCAGGCCGAGGATCAGCGCCCAGGAGAGGGAGACACGTGGCATAACGATTCCTTACAGAAGCCGGGCGCGGCCGCCCGGCGGGTGAAATTAACTGGCGCCGCCGCCCAGCGACTGCCAGAGGGTGATCCGGTTATTGAGGTCGGTCTGCTGCAGGGACAGCAGCGTCGTCTTCGCCGACCACAGCGTGCGCTGGGCCGTAAGCACCGACAGATAATCGCCGACTCCGGCCTGATAGCTCTTCATGGCGATATCCAGCGATGTCTGCTCGGCGGCGACGTACTGCCGCTGGGCATCGAGCTCTTCGCTCAGCGTTTCCCGGCGCGCCAGCGCATCGGCAACGTCCTTAAAGGCGCTCTGAATCGATTTCTCGTAGGTGGCAATCAACCCCTTTTTCTCCGCTTCCGCATAGCGCAGCTGCGCCAGGTTGCTGCCGCCGGTGAACAGCGGCAGGCTGATGGAGGGGGCGAACGACCACACCTGCATCCCGTGGCTGAACAGCGACGACAGCGAGTCGCTGCCGACCCCGGCGCTGGCGGTCAGGGAAATCGACGGGAAGAAGTTCGCCCGCGCCGCGCCGATATCGGCATTGGCGCTCTTCAGATTGTGCTCCGCTTCCTGAATGTCCGGCCGGCGCAGCAGCACCGACGACGACACGCCCGCCGGCACCAGCGCGATGCTGTTATCCCCGAGACTCTCGAGGGTGCCGGGCAACAGGCTCTCCGGCACGGTTTCCCCCGCCAGCAGGTTAATGGCGTTTTTATCCTGCGCCACCAGCGTGCGATAGCTGGCGACGCTGGCGCGGGCCTGCTGATAGACGCTTTCCGCCGAGCTTACATCGCCGGCGGAAGCGGTACCCACCGCCATCTGGCGGGCGACGATGTTGCGCGAGTTTGCTGCGCTGTCCATGGTCTGCTGCGCCAGCGCCAGATTGCTGTTATCCGTCGCCAGCGTCACCCAGGCGGTGGTCAAATCGGCAATCATCGTCAGCCGGGTATTCTGCGCGGTGAATTCGCTGGCAAGCCAGGTTTCGCGCGCCGCGCGCGACAGGCTCTGGTTCTTGCCGAACAAGTCCAGTTCGAAGCTGGAGACCGCGCCGTCGGCCTGTGAAGCGGAGCTCAGGCCGCTGGCTACCGTTTTGCTGCGGGTATGGCTCAGCTCGGCATCGACGGTAGGAAACAGCGACGCCCGCGTCTCGCCGTACTGGGCGCGCGCGGCCTCGATATCGGCCAGCGCTTTTTGCACATCGCGGTTGCTGTTCAGCGCGAGACTGACCACTTTTTTCAGCCGCGCGTCATTGACCACTTTCTGCCAGTCGCCGACCACCGCCGTCGATTCGCCGTGCGCCCCGGGCAGGGTGGCCGGCACCGGCGCGGCCGGGCGATCATAATGCGGGTCAAGCGAGACGCAGCCCGCGGTCAGGAGCGCGATAAACATAAAACTCAAACGAAACATACCTTACTCCTGAGAAGGACGTTGGCGGGTGAAGAGACGTTTCACCAGCACGAAGAACAGCGGTACGAAAAACACCGCCAGCAGGGTGGCCGTCAGGGTGCCGCCGATGATGCCGGTGCCGATCGCCACGCGGCTGTTGGCTCCGGCGCCGGTGGCGATGGCCAGCGGCAGTACCCCGGCGATAAACGCCAGCGAGGTCATGACAATCGGGCGCAGACGAGTCTGCGCGGCGCGGATCGCCGCCCGGGAGAGCGAATACCCCTCATCCACGGCGGATTCAGCGAACTCCACGATCAGGATGGCGTTTTTCGACGACAGGCCGATGGTGGTCAGCAGCGCCACCTGGAAGTAGACGTCGTTGCTTAAACCGCGCAGCGTCGCCGCCAGCGCCGCGCCGAGCAGGCCGAGCGGGATAACCATGATCACCGAGAACGGCACCGACCAGCTCTCATACAGCGCCGCCAGGCACAGGAACACCACCAGAATCGAGATGGCGTAGAGGCTCATCGCCTGGCCGCTGGCGAGCTTTTCCTGCAGCGAAATGCCGCTCCACGCCCAGGTGGAGCCCGCCGGCAGGCTGTCGGCCAGCTTTTCCATCTTGTCCATCGCCGCGCCGGAGCTGAAGCCGGCGGCGTTTTCGCCCTGGATCTCAAAGGCGGCGGAGCCGTTGTAGCGCACCAGGCTTTCCGGGCCGTATTGCCAGTGGGTGGTGGCGAAGGCGGAGAACGGCGTCATGCTGTTATCGCTGCCGCGAACGAACCATTTGCCGAGGTCCGACGGCACCGCGCGCGCGTCGCTTTCGCCCTGGATATAGACCTTTTTCACCCGGCCGCGATCGATAAAGTCATTCACGTAGGTACCGCCCCAGGCGCTGGAGAGCGTATCGGTCACATCGCTCAGCGACAGCCCCAGCGAGACGGCTTTGTTATTATCGATATCCACCTGCAGTTGCGGCATCTGCGGCAGATCGTTAGCGCGCACCGACTGCAGCTCGCTGCTCTGGTTGGCCGCCGCCAGCAGCTGGCTGCGCAGCTTCATCAGACTGTCGCGGTCGGTACCGCCGCTGGCCATCAGTTCGAAGGTGAAGCCGTTGCTCTGCCCGAGACCGTCCACTGACGGCGGGGTCATGGCGAACAGGGTGGCGTCGCGGATCGTCCCCAGCTCTTTGGTGGCGCGCAGGGCAATGGCCTGGGCGGTATTGTCGTCCCCTTTGCGCTGCGACCAGTTTTTCAGCGATACGAACGCCATCCCGGCGTTCTGGCCGCTGCCGCTAAAGCTGAAGCCGTCGACGGTGAAAATGACGTCGGTATTGGCTTTCTCTTTGGTGAGGAACCAGTCGGTCACCCGGCGACGCACCTCGGCGGTACGCACCGCGGTGGCCCCGGCGGGCAGGGTGTACTGGACCATGATCTCCCCCTGGTCCTCCACCGGCAGGAAGCTGCCCGGCAGCTTCCACATCGCCAGCGCCATCGCCCCGCAAATCAACGCGTAAGCGCCCATCATCACTGCGCCCCGGCGCAGGCCGCCGAGCACCCGGCGCTGGTAGCCTGCTTCCGTGCGCCCCCACAGGCGGTTAAAGGCGCCAAAGAACCCTTTGGTGTGCGGTTTGGAGTGGCTGAGCAGCGCGCCGCACAGCGCCGGGGTGAGGGTTAGCGCCACCACCACCGACAGCATCATTGCCGAAATAATGGTTACCGAGAACTGGCGATAGATGACCCCGGTCGATCCGCCGAAGAAGGCCATCGGCAGGAACACCGCCGACAGCACCAGGGCGATCGCCACCAGCGCGCCGGAGATTTCGCCCATCGATTTTTCGGTGGCTTCGCGGGCGGGCAGCCCTTCGTCGCGCATAATGCGCTCGACGTTTTCCACCACCACGATGGCGTCATCCACCAGCAGGCCGATCGCCAGCACCATGGCGAACAGCGTCAGGGTGTTAATCGAGTAGCCGAACAGCGCCAGCACCCCAAAGGTGCCAAGCAGCACCACCGGCACCGCCACCGCCGGAATGAGCGTCGCGCGGAAGTTCTGCAGGAACAGATACATCACGCAGACCACGAGAATGATCGCTTCGAACAGGGTCTGAATCACATCCTCGACCGAGATTTTGATGAACTCGGTGCTGTCCTTCGGATAGGCGATATCGTAGCCCTGCGGCATCTGACGCTGGAATTCGGCGATTTTGCTTTTCACCAGGGTAGCGGTATCCAGCGCGTTGGCGCCGGGGGCCATCATCACCGCGATCCCGGCGGCCGGATGGCCGTTCAGATTGGCGGTAGCGGTGTAATCCTCGCTGCCCATCTCCACCCGCGCGACATCGCTCAGGCGCACTACCGAGCCGTCGGCCTGGCTTTTCACGATGATCGCTTTGAACTGGTCAGGGGTTTGCAGCCGGGATTGCGCGCGCACGGTGGCGGTCAATTGCTGGGCATTGGACGACGGTAGCGCGCCGATTTTACCGGCGGAAACCTGCACGTTCTGCGCCTCAATCGCCGACTGAACGTCGGAAGGCATCAGCGAGTAGGAGGCGAGTTTGGTCGGGTCCATCCAGACGCGCATCGCGTATTCGGCGCCGAATACCTGCAGGCTGCCGACGCCCTCCACGCGCGCCAGCGGGTCCTGCATATTGCTGACCAGCCAGTCGGAGATATCGGAGCTGGTGGCGCGGTCGGTTTTGTCATATACCGCGAGGATCAGCAGGAAGCTGCTCTGCGATTTTTCCACCGTTACGCCGGACTGCTGGACTTCGCTCGGCAGCCGCGATTCCGCCTGCTGGACTTTGTTTTGCACCTGCACCTGGGCGGTGTCCGGGTCGGTCCCTTGCTCAAAGGTGACGGTGATGCTGACCGAGCCGTCGGAGCTGCTGGTGGAGCTGAAGTAGAGCAGATGGTCGAGGCCGGTAAGCTGCTGCTCGATGACCTGGGTGACGCTGTTCTCCAGGGTTTCGGCAGAGGCGCCGGTATAGGTGGCGGAGATTTTCACCGCCGGCGGGGCGACGTCCGGGTACTGGCCTACCGGCAGGGTGCGGATCGCCAGCACCCCGGCGAGCATAATCAGAATGGCGATCACCCAGGCAAAGACCGGGCGACGCACGAAGAAACGGGAGAACATCAGGCATTGCCTCCGTTATTGTTGACGGCAACGGCCTTCACTGTCTGTCCGGGGGCCACTTTACTGGTGCCTTCGACAATCAGCTTATCGCCTGCTTTCAGGCCGCTCAGCACCAGCCATTTATCCCCATAGGTGTCGCCGGTTTCCACGGTACGCTGCTCAACTTTGTTGGCGGCATCGACCACCAGCGCCGTGGCGTCGCCTTTGGCATCGCGGGTGATCCCCTGCTGTGGGGCGAGGATCGCGTCGTTCATGATGCCTTCATCGATGCGCGCGCGGACGAACATCCCCGGCAGCAGGACGTGCTGCGGGTTGGGGAAGATAGCGCGCAGGGTCACCGAGCCGGTGGATTCATCGACGGCGACTTCGGTGAGCGCCAGACGTCCTTTTTCCTGGTAGGTACTGCCATCTTCCAGGGTTAACGTTACGCTGAGAGTGTCGCTGTTGCTGGCCAGGCTTTGTTTGCGTAAACGCAGGAGATCGACGCTGGATCGCGTCAGATCGACATACATGGTGTCGAGCCCGCGGATCGTCGCCAGCGCGGTATCCTGATCGGCGGAGACCAGCGCCCCCGGCGTGACAGACGAGATGCCGATGCGCCCGGCTATCGGTGCGGTGACGGTGGTCCAGTTCAGGTTGATGCGCGCGCTCTCCAGCGCCGCTTTCTTCGATTCCACGCTGGCCTTGTCCTGGGCGCAGGTGGAGGCGGCGTCGTCGGCATCCTGGCGGGAAACGCCGTTATCCCTGACCAGCGACGCGTAGCGCTGGGCCTTCTGGCAATCGGAGACCACCAGCGCCTGGGCCTGTTTCAGCGCGGCCGCCGCTTCGTTCCAGGTCGCGCGATAGCTGGAGGGATCGATCTGGTAAAGGGCCTGCCCGGCCTTCACCATATCGCCTTCGGTAAACAGGCGCTTCTGGATGATGCCGCCCACCTGGGGGCGAACTTCGGCGCTGAGCGAGGCGGTGGTGCGCCCGGTGAGCTGGCTGACTACCGGCACCGGCTGGCTTTGCAGGGTGACCACGCCCACTTCCGGCGTGGGTTGCTGCGGGGCAGATGTCTGCGCATTATCGCATCCGCTAAGGAGAAATAATGCTGTTGCGATGGGAGCTATGATGTATTTCATTATATTTTCTCAAGATATAAGACGTCCGCCCCGTTTATTTAAAAACGAGGGAATAGGTTGGGCGCTGAGGCATTTTCGGGTGAGCGAAAATGACAAAAAAGGAACACAGATGTTCCTGAACGTGATTGTTATTGTGTCTCCGTTGAAGCCAACCTCTTCGGTCTTCAGGAGGTGAAAAGCGCATCTCCTCTGGTTTTGTGGTGAGAATGATCATTCTCATTTTTCTCCATTATACGATCCGCCGCGATAATGGAAAGGTTTTTTTGCTTACTTTTAGAACGCAAAAAATTAAGGCAAATAATCATGGAGAAAATAAGAATATTTTGTGAAAGTGGAGAGGGAAAATAACCATTCGGCATCGCAATACTGGAGATAGTTAATGACACTAATCATTACAAAAAGCATTAATCCCGACGATCAACAAGAATTGCTTGCCGGTCTGCGGCAGTATAATCAGCAGTATCTCGATGCGGCGCAGTTTGGCGATCTGGGGGTTTACTCCCGCGATGCGCAAGGGGTGATGCAGGGCGGGCTGATTGCCAAACGCAAGGGCAACTGGCTGTGCATTGAGTATCTGTGGGTTAGCGAGGCGACGCGCGGGCGCGGGCTGGGGAGCGAGCTGATGCAGGAGGCGGAACAGCAGGCGCAGGCGCTAGGTTGCAGCCATCTGCTGGTGGATACCTTTAGCTTCCAGGCGCTGCCGTTTTATCAGAAATTAGGCTATCAGCTGCAGATGTCGCTGCCCGACTTCCCCCACGCAGGCATGCAGCGCCACTATTTGTCGAAGGCGCTGTAACGATCCTGGTATCCCCGGGCGGTCAGGTACCCTACCTGTGGTTGTGCCGGATGGCGGCATAAATGCCTTATCCGGCCTACGCAGTCCTCCCGTCGTTTCGCCCCACCCAGGACCGGCAAGCGCAGCGCCGCCGGGCAGGATATCAGGCACGGCACCAGTATTCTTGCCGGGTGGCGCCTGTCGCCTTACCCGTCCTGGGGTTCGTGCGGCCTGTTATTGATATACCCACTTGCGCGACTGAAACTGCCGGTGCTGGCGGCCTCAAAATCGCTGAGACGTTCCCGGAAGGCCGGGGCAGCCCGCATGGATGCGGGCTGAGGGCCGTGTTTTGCACGGACGCTGCCTCGGCCCGACCCGAAGCCTGCAGGGATAAGTCGAAGGGACCGCGTAGCGGCGATTTTGCTGGCCGGAGCCCGGGGGTACAGGGGGCGGCGGCGACTGGCCGCCCCCTGTGCGCTCCCTGCGGCATAAGAGACATAACGCAGAAGATCAACCGGGAGCGCAATCTGCCGGGAATTAACATAGAAGTTGTAGCCCTGCTAAGCGTAGCGCAAGCAGGGAAACTCCCGGATGGCGGCGCGTGGCGCCTTATCCGGGCTACAAAAGCGTCAAAACCACGCCTTAACCTCCGACGCCGTGGCCCATTAACGCCAGCGCGTGGCTGATGATGGTCTGGCGGTTGACCGCCTGTAAACGCGGATCGCTGTGAATGCGTGAAAATGGCACCAGCACCAGGCTAATCACCGTGGTAAACAGCAGCTCCGGCGACAGCGCCGGATTGATCTTGCCCTCCAGCTGCCAGCGACGCACCGTCTCCAGCATCACCTGAAAACGCTCCTCGCCGAAGCGGGCATCCATATGCTGACGCAGGATCGGCATCTCGCCGATGATCTCCTGCATCCACAGCGGCGCAAACCAGGCATTTTTCTCCGCCATATGCGCCAGCGTCTCGACCATCATCGTCAGCGCCAGCACCGGATCCTGCGGATGATCGACAAAAATGCGGCTGATGTGATTGCGCAGCGGCATAAAGCGCTCCTCAATCAGCTGGGTCACCAGCGCATCCCGGGAACTGAAGTAGTAATGCAGCATCGCCGGCGTCACCCCGGCCTCTTTGGCGATGGCGTTCAACGATACGCGGCCCGCCCCGTCGCGGGCAAACAGCATCAGGGCAATGTCCATCAGCTGTTCGCGATTGGCAGTATCCGGTTTTTTACCGCGCGGCCGACCCGGGCGGCGGGGGGCATCCTGATCCTTTTGTGCTGTCATGGTATGGCGATCTCTTGACCCGACTCATTCTTTCACTAAATATTAATTATGCATTTAATTAATTTCAAGCGAGCGTTGTAATGACTTCTGAAGTCGCTAACCCACCGGTGCAGTCGATACGCCTGCTGTTCAGCGCATTGCTGTTGGTGATGTTGCTCTCGGCGTTGGATCAGACCATTGTCTCCACCGCGCTGCCGACGATTGTCGGCGAACTGGGCGGGCTGGACAAGCTTTCCTGGGTGGTCACGGCCTATATTCTCAGCTCCACCATCGCGGTGCCGCTGTACGGGAAATTCGGCGATCTGTTCGGTCGCAAAATCGTGCTGCAGGTGGCGATTGGGCTGTTTCTCGTCGGCTCCGTGCTCTGCGGGCTGGCGCAGAACATGACCCAGCTGGTGCTGATGCGCGGCCTGCAGGGGCTCGGCGGCGGCGGCCTGATGGTGATCAGCATGGCGGCGGTCGCCGACGTCATCCCACCCGCCAACCGCGGCCGCTATCAGGGGCTGTTCGGCGGTGTTTTTGGCCTGGCGACGGTGATCGGCCCGCTGATCGGCGGTTTTCTGGTGCAGCACGCCTCCTGGCGCTGGATCTTCTATATCAACCTGCCGCTCGGCCTGTTCGCGCTGCTGGTGATCGGCGCAGTATTCCACAGCAGCAATAAACGCAGCCAGCATCAGATTGACTGGCTGGGGGCGATTTACCTCAGCATGGCGCTGTTGTGCATCATTCTGTTTACCTCGGAAGGGGGCAGCGTCCACGCGTGGAATGACCCGCAGCTGTGGTGCATTCTGGCCTTCGGCATCGTGGGGATCATCGGCTTTATGTACGAAGAGCGGATCGCCATCGAACCGATTATTCCGCTGGCGCTGTTCCGCAACCGCAGCTTCCTGCTGTGCAGCCTGATCGGCTTCGTCATCGGCATGTCGCTGTTCGGGTCAGTCACTTTCCTGCCGCTCTATCTGCAGGTGGTGAAGGAGGCGACGCCCACCGAGGCCGGGCTGCAGCTGATCCCCCTGATGGGCGGCCTGCTGCTGACCTCGATTATCAGCGGGCGGATTATCAGCCGTACCGGTAAATATCGCCTGTTTCCGATCCTCGGCACCCTGCTCGGCGTGACCGGCATGGTACTGCTGACCCGCATCACCATTCACTCGCCGCTGTGGCAGCTGTACCTGTTTACCGGCGTGCTGGGGGCGGGTCTGGGGCTGGTGATGCAGGTGCTGGTCCTGGCGGTGCAGAATGCGATGCCGGCGCAGATGTACGGCGTCGCCACCTCCGGCGTGACCCTGTTCCGCTCGATTGGTGGCTCGATCGGCGTGGCGCTGTTTGGCGCGGTGTTCACGCACGTGCTGCAGAGCAACCTGCAAAAGCTGTTGCCGGAAGGCGCGGTGCTGCCGCCGGGAATGAATCCGGTGGCGGTTCAGCACCTGCCCGCGGATATCCGCCTCGACTACCTCGACGCCTTCGGCGCGGCGATCCACGCGGCGTTCCTGATGGCGGCCTGCATTATGGCGGTGGCGTTTGTCCTCTCCTGGCTGTTAAAGGAGGCACCGCTGAAGACCGCGACGCATTAAGCGGCCCCAGCGATGCGCAGCAGTGCCTGACGCAGCGCCGGCGCGGCAAAATCGATAAATTTCCGCAGCTTAAGCGGCGCCAGATCCCGCGCGGTATACAGCAAATGGACCGGCGCCGGATCCGGCTCGACGTTTTCCAGCAGCAGACGGAGCTCCCCGTGGCGCAGGCCATCCAGCGCCTGATAATGCAGTAAGCGGGCCACCCCCACCCCCAGCCGCGCGGCATCGGCGGCGCTCTCTGGCGTGGTGACGGATAGCACCGGCGGCAGGTTAATCAGCTGGTCCTCGCGCTCAGCGGCGCGAAAGCGCCAGCCGCGATAGGGCATCGGCGATTCAATGCGGATGATCGGCAACGCCGCCAGATCGCGCGGCCGCTGCGGCTCGCCGTATTTCGCCAGCAGCGCCGGATGGGCGCAGGCCACAATCCGCATGGTGCCGAGGCGGGTGGCCACCATGCTGCTGTCCGCCAGGTCGCCAATCCGCACCGCCAGATCGACATGGTCGCTCACCAGGTCGGCATTGCGATCGCTGAGCAGCAAACGGACGCGAATTTGCGGGTAGCGGGCGATAAATTCACTGATTACCGGAAGAACGTGCTGGCGTCCAAACATCGTTGGCGCGGAGATCACCAGCTCGCCCTTCGGTTCCTGATATTCGCCCGTCGCCTGGCGTTCGGCGTTTTCCACCTCCTCAAGGATCCGCTGCGCGGCGGCAACATAATCGACCCCGGCGTCGGTGAGCGTCAGTTTGCGGGTGGTTCGCGCCAGCAGGCGCACGCCCAGCGCGCTCTCCAGTTCACCAATATGGCGGCTGACGGTGGTCAACGGCATATTCAGCGCCCGCGCCGCCGCCGACATGCTCCCCAGCTCGGTCACTTTCACCAGCAGCGCCATCGCGCTTAATCGATCCATTATTCTCCCGTTTTTCGGAAAGATGATTGCCATTTTACCCGTATTATCATTCTTCACAGTACAGTCCATGATGGCGCCAGACAACAGGAGGCGCTATGGCAGCAACCTTTCTCGATATCGCCATCACCCCGGACGTGATGGATGTGCAGCATGAAATGGGCAGCGACTCGCTGTGGCAAACGCCGCACAGTCGCCGCCAGGCCGACCGCTTCGGCGACAGCGAAGCGGGGATGATCGCCACCCGCGACAGCTTTTATCTGGCGACGGTGTCGCAGAGCGGCTGGCCCTACATGCAGCATCGCGGCGGCCCGGTGGGGTTTCTGCATCTGCTGGATGACACCACCCTGGCGATGGCCGATTTCGGCGGTAACCGCCAGTACATCACTACCGGCAATCTGCGCGGCAGCGACCGGGCCTGCCTGTTTTTGATGGATTATCCGCGCCGTGCCAGGCTGAAAATCTACGCCACCGTCGAAGTCCTGGCGGCAGAGGACCATCCGCAGCTGCTGGCGCAGGTGGCGCCGGCCAACTATCGCGCCCGCATTGAACGTCTTTTTCTTTTTCATTTGCAGGCGTTTGACTGGAACTGCCCGCAGCACATTACGCCGCGCTACAGCGCGCAGCAGGTGGCGGAGTACAGCCAGAACCTGCAGCAACGTATTCATGACCTGGAGCAGGAGAATCAGCGCCTGCAGCAGCAATTAGCCTCAAAAGGAGACTCCTGATGAATGAGCAACGTCCCCCGTTACCGCCGTTTACCCGCGACAGCGCTATCCAGAAGGTCCGCGCCGCGGAAGATGGCTGGAACAGTCGCGATGCCGAAAAAGTCGCTCTGGCCTACACCGTCGATAGCGAATGGCGCAACCGCAGCGAATTTGTCCACGGCAGGGGGCAAATTGTTGAGTTCCTGCAGCGAAAATGGCGCAAGGAGCAGCAATACCGGCTGATTAAGGAGCTGTGGGCATGGCAGGAGAATCGCATTGCCGTGCGCTTCGTCTATGAGTGGTGCGACGACAGCGGCAACTGGTTTCGCTCGTATGGCAATGAGAACTGGGAGTTTGATAAGCACGGACTGATGCAGACGCGCTACGCCTGCATCAACGACCTGCCGATCGCCGAAAGCGAGCGCCTGTTCCACTGGCCCCAGGGGCGCCGCCCGGACGATCATCCGGGGCTCAGCGATCTGGGGCTGTAAAACCGGCGCGGCGCAACGGATTAATCGGCTTTCGGGAAGTCGACCACCGTGTCGTTAACCCGGTTCACCATGTTGGTGAACAGGATGGCGCTGACGGCGCTGATGATCTCAATCACCTGCTGGTCGCTAAAACCGGCGTTGCGCAGCGCGGCGACGTCGGCTTCCGGCAGCGTACCGGTGGTGGTCACCAGGGTCTGCGCGAATTTCACCAGCGCATCAAGCTGCGCCTCTTCCGCATACTCCCCGCGGCGCAGGGCGTGGATTTGTTCGCTGCTGAAGCCGGCTTTTTTCGCCATCAGGGTATGCGCGGCCAGACAGTAGTCACAGCCGGTGGCTTCGCTGACCGACAGGTTAATCGCTTCCAGCTGTTGGGCGCTGAGGCTGCCTTTATGGAGCATCGCATTGTGCGCCAGCGCCTGCTGCAGTGCTGCCGGCGAGTGGCCGCCGATGGTGAGATAGGCGTTCGGCACTTTGCCCATCGCTTTTTTGATCCCGGCGAAAATATCGGCGGCTTTGCCGGTGGCGTCTTGTTCACGGATATCTGCTAAACGGCTCATGGTTAACTCCTGTTGTTATCGAGGGTGTGTTGGCAATGGGGTCATCTTAGGCGCTTGCCGCATGCTAGACTGGCGGTCTTCGTCTCACCTTTTTGTCTTATCGTCTCAGGAGAAGCATGGACAGTCTCAGTCATCTGCTGGCGCTGCTGGCGCCGCGCTGCGAAGTGAACCTGCACTGTCGCTTCGGCGGCCGCTGGCAGGCCGGGCACCAGCAAATGCGCAGCGGCGTGGTGCCCTGGCACGTGGTGCTGCGCGGCGAGGGGCGGCTCAACGTCGGCGGCCAGACTCATCACCTGCGCGCGGGAGATGTGGTCCTCCTGCCGCACGGTTCGCCGCATCTGATGGAGAGCCTGGTGGAGTGGGGCCAGGTGCTGCCGGTAGCGCACCGGTTTAACGGCACGGTGACGGAAATGCGCGCCGGCCCGGCGGAGGGGGCGCTGGAGATGCTGTGCGGCGAATTCTATTTTGGTCCGCACGTCAGCTGGCTGTTCAGTGAAGCATCGACGCTGATCCATCTCCATACCGATGCGCGTGAAGACTGCCCGGAGCTGGACGCGCTGCTTAATATACTGGTGCGCGAGAGCCTGGCGCAGCGTCCCGGCGGCAGCGCTATCGTGCGCAGCCTCGGCGATACGCTGCTGGTGCTCCTGCTGCGCATGCTGCTTGGCGAGCAACAGCCGCCCGGTGGACTGCTGCGTCTGATGAGCGATGAACGCCTGATGCCGGCGGTGCTGGCGGTGATGGCGACCCCGGAGCAGCCGTGGACGCTGGAAACCATGGCCGCCCGTGCCTTTCTTTCGCGGGCCACCTTTGCCCGTCATTTTGCCCGCGTTTATCACCTGACGCCGCAGGCGTGGCTGTCGCAGCTGCGAATGGCGCTGGCCGCCCGGCTGCTGCGCCTGGAGCGTCAGACCAACCTCGAGGTCATTGCCGAACGCTGCGGCTTTCAGTCGCTGGCGTCCTTCTCGAAGCGCTTCAAAATGCGCTATGGCGTGACGCCGGGCGAGTGGCGACGGGGCTAGCGCCTCGCGTTTCGCGAAGATGATTTTATTTCCAGTTGCGTGGTTTGCTGTTTATTACCCGACCCGAAAGTCGCTATAGTTTTGCACGAAAAAAACAATGACAGTCAGGACAGACAGGGTGAAGAGGATGAGATTACGTTTACGGGCCGCCGCCGCAGTGATGCTGGCGGGTCTGGCGCTGGTCGGCTGCGACCAAAAGGGTAATGAAGCGAAGCACATTAAGGTCGGTGTGATTAACGGCGCCGAGCAGGATGTGGCGGAAGTGGCGAAGAAGGTGGCCAAAGAGAAGTACGGTCTGGACGTCGAACTGGTGGGATTCAGCGGCTCGCTGCTGCCTAACGAATCGACCAATGCCGGCGATCTGGACGCCAACGTCTTCCAGCATCGGCCTTTCCTTGAGCAGGACAACAAAGCGCATAACTATCATCTGGTGGCGGTCGGGAATACCTTCGTCTTCCCGATGGCCGGCTATTCGCGCAAGATCAAGTCAGTCGCCGAACTGCAAGACGGCGCGACGATCGCCATCCCCAACGACCCGACCAATCTCGGGCGGGCGCTGCTGCTGCTGCAAAAAGAGAAGCTGATTACCCTCAAAGCCGGGACCGGCCTGCTGCCGACGGCGGTGGATATCACCGATAACCCGCGTAACCTGAAAATTATGGAGCTGGAAGGGGCGCAACTGCCGCGCGTGCTCGACGATCCCAAAGTCGACGTGGCTATCATCAGCACCACCTACCTGCAGCAAACCGGGCTGTCGCCGGTTCGTGACGGCATCTTTATCGAAGATAAAAACTCGCCCTACGTGAACATCATCGTGACCCGGGAAGACAATAAAGACGCGGAAAACGTGAAGGAGTTTATGCAGTCGTACCAGTCGCCGGAGGTGGCGAAGGCGGCAGAGACTATCTTCAACGGCGGCGCGGTGCCGGGCTGGTAAGCCTACACACAGGGAGAGGCGCGTATGGTACGCCAACGGCAGGCTGACCTGCTGCTGATTGCCGCGACGGTGATTGCCGCCTGCGGCTGGATTTTTTCCCGCGAGGCGATCGCCGGCATGCCGGTATTCGCGTTCCTTGGGCTGCGCTTTTTCTTCGCCGCGCTGCTTCTGCTGCCGTTCTGCCGCGGTTTTCGCCCGCAAAAGCAGCACTGGCCAAAACTCATCATCAGCGGACTCTGGTTTGCGCTCAACCTCTGCCTGTGGATCTATTCGGTCTCCACGACGGCGTCGCTCGGCGAAGGGGCGTTTATCATGAGCCTGTCGATGATGTTCGTCCCGCTAACCGCGTGGGTGATGATGAAGGTGCGCCCGCCTCGCGCCTGGTGGGAGTGCCTGCCGATCGCGGTGGTAGGCCTGGGGCTGCTCAGTCTGCATATGCCGATAGCCTTCCACCCCAGCCAGGGCTGGTTTTTGCTGACGGCGCTGGTGCAGTCGATCTGGTTCTGTTACACCAGCCGCTGCGCGCGTGAAGTACCGCTGATCCCCCTGACCACCGTGCAGCTGGCGATCACCGGTATCGTCGGGTTGACCATCTCCGCTGCCGTTGAACGCTGGGACCAGCCGATGACCCTGCCGACTCTCGGCTGGCTGGTGGCCAGCATTGTCATCGCCACCAGCCTGCGCTTCGGTCTGCAGATGAAGGGGCAGAAGTACGCGGCGGTGGCCAGCGCCGCGATCATCATGGTGCTCGAACCGCTGCTGACGGTCATTGCCGCCGCGCTGTGGTACGGCGAACAGCTGCCGCTACAGAAGATTATCGGCGGCGTGCTGATCCTGGCGGCCCAGCTGTGGTTCCGCTGGCGGATGCTTAAGCCGTAAGCGGGCCGCTTCGCCGCTGCGCCATCAGCTGCAGCAGCGGCACCAGCGACAGCCCGTCCGGCATTTCGCCGCGGGCGATCAGCTGGTTTATCTCCTCGAAGGTAAACCAGCCGGTCTCCATCACCTCATCCTGATCCGCGTCCATGCCGACCCAGCGTAAACCGGTGGCCAGCCAGGTGATAAACAGCTGATCGCTGCTGCCGTAGGAGGGGTTGAAGCGAATGATCTCCTCGACGCGTTGCGCCTGCCAGCCGGTCTCTTCCCGCAGCTCGCGCAGCGCGGCGGCCGCCGGATCTTCCCCTTCATCGACGCCGCCAGAGGGAATCGCCCACACCACCTGATCGATCAGATAGCGGTAGTGGCGAATCAGCAGTACTTTCTCATCCTGGATAGCCACAATCCCCACTGCCGGGCGCGGGTAATGAATGGAATAAAAGTCGCGGCGCTCGCCGGGGGCGACATCAATCCCCACCTTACGCATGCTGAACCACGGCGTCTCGGCGATGACCTGCGGGTCGTGCATATCGGCGGCGGTCAGTTTCTTTTTCATCCTGCCACTCCTGTCAAAAATTGAGCCTTAAGAACAACATAGCCGGAGGCGGATGGCAACCGCTGCAGGTTGGCCCGATTCCATCGATCATTGCCCAAATGCCCCTGTTGAGCCAGGTGCGGACTCAGTACGATGTTCGTCAGATGACCCCACTGAGGAACACCAACATGAACATCACCCACATCCGTAATGCGACCCAGAGGATTGACTACGCCGGGAAAAGATTTCTCATCGACCCGATGCTGGCTGACAAGGGCGCCTGGCCAGGTTTTCCTGGCACTGCGCGCAGCGAGCTGCGCAATCCGCTGGTTGAGCTACCGTTTTCCCGCGATAAAATTATCGATGTTGATGCGGTGATCGTCACCCATACCCATGACGATCACTGGGACGCGGCGGCGATCGCCGCGATCCCGAAAACCCTACCGGTGTTCGTCCAGCATGAGGCCGACGCCGCGCTGCTGCGCAGCCAGGGATTTCAGGATCTGCGCCTGCTGTCGGCAGACAGCGAATTTGCCGGCGTGCGCCTGCAGAAAACCACCTCCGGCCAACACGGCAGCGACCGGACCTACGCGGTGCCGGCGATGGCTGAGCGCCTGGGAGAAGCCTGCGGCGTGGTGTTTCGCCATCCGCAGGAGAAGACGCTGTGGCTGATGGGGGATACCATCTGGCGTGATGAAATTGAAGCTGATCTGCTGAAGCTGCGCCCGGACGTGGTGGTGTTGAACGCCGGCTACGCCCACGTCATCGGCTTTGGCCCGATAATCATGGGCAAGGAAGATCTTCTTAACGTGCACTTCGCCCTGCCGGAAGCGAAAATCATGGCTATCCACCTCGAGGCGGTCAACCACTGTCTGGTGAGCCGGGAAGAGATGCGCCAGTATGCGCTGGATAATCAGATTGCCGATGTGGTGAGTATCCCGCAGGATGGGGAAACCGTGGTTTATTAACATGCGCAAGGGGAAAGGACGATGAAACTCACCGACGTGGCGATTGTCGCTGTAGAGGGCTTTAGCCCGTTTCACTACGCCGTCCCCTGCATGCTGTTTGGCGATTCGGTCTCTGAAATCAAACGCTTTAACCTGCACATTTGCGCCGAGCGGCCGGGGCTGCTTCGCGCCCGCGATGGTTTTGCGCTGTACGCCACCGGCGATTTCGCCGCGCTGGAACAGGCGGATATCGTGGTGGTGCCTTACTGGGGCGAGGTCGATCGGCGTCCGCCGCAGGCGCTGCTTGATAGCCTGGTGCGGGCGCGGGATAACGGCGCGGAGATTGTCGGCCTGTGTCTCGGCGCGTTCGTCCTCGGCTACGCCGGGCTGCTGGACGGCAGGCGAGCGGCGACCCACTGGGAGTTCGAGCAGGATTTCCAGCGCCGGTTTCCGCAGGTGCAACTGGATATCAATGCCCTGTATGTGGATGACCAGCGAGTGATCACCTCGGCGGGCACCGCAGCGGCGCTGGACTGCTGCCTCTACCTCATCCGCCAGCGTTTTGGCAGCCTCGCGGCCAACCAGATCGCCCGGCGGATGATTGTTTCGCCGCACCGCGAGGGCGGCCAGGCGCAGTTTATCGCCCAGCCGGTGCCGAAAAACACCCGCGATGCGCGAATCAACTGCCTGCTGGATTATCTCCAGCAGCATATTGCCGAGCCGCACAGTCTCGATTCGCTGGCCCGGGTGGTGGCGATGAGCCGCCGTACCCTGACCCGCCACTTCGCCCGGGCGACCGGGATGAGCATTACCGACTGGCTGACCGCCGAACGTCTGCGCCGCAGCCAGAGTCTGCTTGAGGCGGGCGATCTGCCGGTCGAGCAGGTGGCGGAGGCGGTGGGCTATCTTTCAGCGGTCACCTGGCGCCAGCAGTTTAAAGCGCGCTTTGGCGTCAGCCCGACGGAATGGCGGCGCACCTTTCGTCGCGGCGCTTAGCCGGCGAGGGTCGCACTGTCGATCACGAAGCGGTATTTCACGTCACCCTTGACCATTCTTTCCCAGGCTTCGTTGATCTCATCGCCGCGGATCAGCTCGATATCGGCGACGATGCCGTGTTCGGCGCAGAAGTCGAGCATCTCCTGAGTTTCCGGAATACCGCCGATCATCGAGCCGGCAATCGACCGGCGGCGGAAGATCAGATTGAACACTTCCGGCGACGGATGCGGCGTGGCCGGAGCGCCCACGAGGGTCATGGTGCCATCACGTTTCAGCAGCGTGGTGAAGGCATCGAGATTATGCGGCGCCGCCACGGTGTTGAGGATGAAATCGAAGCTTTTGACGTGGGCCGCCATTTCGTCTTCATTGCGCGACACCACCACGTCATCGGCGCCCAGCGCTCTGGCCGCATTACGCTTGGATTCGGAGGTGGTAAAGGCCACCACGTGGGCCCCCATGGCGTGGGCCAACTTGATCCCCATATGCCCGAGGCCGCCGATGCCGACGACGCCGACTTTTTTACCCGGCCCGACGTGCCAGTGGCGCAGCGGCGAGTATGTCGTGATCCCGGCGCACAGCAGCGGCGCGACGGCGGCCAGCTGCGCTTCGGGATGGGTTATCCGCAGCACGTAGTGTTCTTTGACCACGATCTGCTGGGAATAGCCGCCCAGAGTGTGGCCCGGCGCGTCCTGGGTCGGCCCGTTATAGGTCAGCACCATATGGTCGCAGTAGTTCTCCAGTCCCTCAGCACACTCTTCGCACTGTTGACAGCTATCGACCATGCAGCCGACGCCCACCAGATCGCCGACGGCGTAGCGCGAGACGGCGTCGCCGACCGCGGTCACCCGACCCACAATTTCATGCCCCGGCACGCAGGGATAGAGCGTTCCCGCCCATTCCGATCGCGCCTGGTGGAGATCGGAGTGGCAGACGCCGCAGTAAGCGATGGCGATCTGCACATCCTGCGGCCCCGGTTCGCGGCGGGTGATGGCCATTGATTCCAGCGGCTGGCTGGCGGAGTAGGTACCAATAGCGTTGATTAGCATAGCGAAACCTCTTCTTGATGAATGGACTCAATAGAGCGGGAGGGGAATGCGGGTGGTCAGTGGCATCGATAAGCGTAGCCTGGACTGGCCGAGATGCGAGGGGGAAAGCGGTTGAGAAACCCTCAGGCGCGGCGTAAGTCAGCGCAGTAAATAATAAGCTGGCCTTATCTTTATCGCCGCTAAGCCTTATAGGTATTTACGGCAAATAATATTATTTAATCCTGTAAAATAGAGAGAAATAATTATTGTAGATAACGATGCTTACACTCTTTTTATCTCCGTAACGTCTTGTCTTTTATTCGTTATTTCACCTGTTGATACTATGATTCTCAACGAATCTCTTTTTCAACCTGACCGATAGCATAAAAACCATGTCGATAACTGCAGCCAGCCCCTCTACCGACCAGGCGTTACCGTCTTTTTATTACGGAAGCCGGACAAAACCATTATTGGCGTTGGAGTCCTTATTCACGGCATTTCGTCCCGCCAGTGCGCCCTTTGAACTGGCGCGAGAGAGCAATTATGATTTTCGTCCAGATCAGGCCGAGCCTGGGGTCATTATGCTTGAAGAGGGGATTGCTTCAATTTGTCATGGGGAAAAACAGATGGTGGTAACCCCGCTTTTTTCTCCGTCGATATTAGGATTTATGGATGGTTATGGGCTATTTGATGATATCCCACAAAAACGGCACTACGTGCTGTTTGCCGAGACGGATTTGCATGGGCGCTGGATATCACACCAGGCTGCTGTTGATATCCTGAATGAGCAAAACCTGTGGCGCCATGTCACGCATATCCTGGCGCAGCGGTTGATGGTGTTGAGCATGCGTGAGCAAGAGCTGATGGGGGTGGATTCTTATCTGATGGTGCGAACCCTGCTAACAGAGCTGGCGGACTATCCGGAGGCATATCGTCGCCAAATCAACGTCCTGAGCTTTATTCAGCGCCGTACCAACTTGTCGCGTAGCCGCATCATGTCGATTCTGTCGGAGCTGCGTAAAGGTGACTATATTACGATCCATCGCGGTGTGCTGAGGACCATCGCCCACCCGCTTCCCGCTCACTTTTAAACCCGCGCGGCTGAGGGGCGTGATTTTCCCACCCCTCGTCAGCCGGTGGGCTAAGGCTCAACCGGCGTCAGAAAGTCCAGCCGCAGCGGCTCAGCCAGCAGGGACTCCATCTGCGTCATAAACGCCTGAAAATAGGGCATCGCGACATGGGCATCGAGGGCGTCCTGTCCCTGCCACGACTCGCGCATATAGAAGGTGTCCGGCGCGTCGCGCAGCTGAAACAGGGCGTAGTCGAGATTGCCCGGCTCCTGTCTTGTCGGCAGGAGCAGCGCCTGCAGGGCCTGGCGCAGGGCGTCCGTCTGGCCCGGTTTCGCCTTGAGCACGGCGATAAGCGATATCATCTTAAAACCCCTCGAGCACAATCTTGCCGACGGCACGCCCGGTTTCCAGCTGGCGATGCGCTTTCTGCAGATTGGCGGCGGTGATGGCGCCGTAGTGTTCGCCGAGGGTGGTTTTGATCGTGTGGCTGTCGATCAGCGCCGCCACGCGGGTGAGCAACTGATGCTGGGCGATCATATCATCCGTCTCAAACATTGAACGGGTGAACATAAATTCCCAGTGCAGGGACAGGCTTTTCGCTTTCAGCGGCACCACGTCCAGGGTCTCCGGGTCATCAATCAGCGCCAGCTTGCCCTGCGGGGCGAGGGCGTCGATCAGCGCGTTGAAGTGCTGCTCGGTATTGGTCAGGCTGGCGACATGGGTTACCGACGTGATACCAATGCGCGCCAGCTCGTCGGCGAGCGGCTTGCTGTGATCGATCACATGGTGCGCGCCCGCCTCGCGGACCCACTGCTGGCTCTCGGGACGCGAGGCGGTGCCGATCACCGTCATGGCGGTCAGTTTACTGGCCAGCTGGGTCAGGATAGACCCCACGCCGCCCGCCGCGCCGACGATTAGCAGCGTGTCGCCCGCATTGCCGCCTTCCTCAACGCCGAGACGGTGAAACAGCAGCTCCCAGGCGGTGATCGCCGTCAGCGGCAGCGCGGCGGCGGAGGCATTATCGAGGGTGCGCGGTTTGTGCGCCACCAGGCGCTCATCCACCAGCTGATATTCACTGTTGCTGCCGGCCCGGCCCAGCGCGCCGGCGTACCAGACCTCGTCCCCGGGCGCGAACAGCGTCACTTCCTCACCGACGGACTGCACCACGCCAACGGCGTCCCAGCCCAGCACCCGCGGCGTGTCACCCTGAAAGCCGGCGCGCACTTTGGTGTCTACCGGATTGACCGAGATAGCCTTCACAGCGACCAGCAGATCACGCCCGTGGGCGGTGGGGATCGGCAGGTCGATCTCGGTTAAAGAAGGGATGTTGTTGCCGTCAGCGGCGGCTTGAGTAATGGCGATAGCTTTCATAACTGCTCCGGTCTGTGATTCGGGTGAATGAAAAGATGGAGCCATCGTAGACCGCTGCCGGGAGGGGAAAAACGGGCTAACGGCAATAACAGTTATATGCAGAAAGTGAAAATCAGCCCACCTGATAGAAGTCGAGCATCACCCCATCCTGGGTCCGGCCACCGGCGCAGATAAACAGCGAGGTGGTTAGCCAGCTGAGCGCGGGAGCATCCACCTCAAAGGTGGGCACGGTGCGAAAATAGATGGCTTCTGGCGGAATATCGCTAAAAAAGCGCATATCGTCGGCGAAAAGCTGGTCATGATACTGGGCCGGCACCCGGCGGATGCCATTGTTTTCCACATAGACCGTGCCTTCCGCCACCTGCAGGGCATAGCGGGCGGACAGCCTGCAGGTGCCGTCGGGTTCGATTATCTGGCTGTCGACGCCGCCGGGTAATACGTGGCCGCGAAGTTGACCCGAGACGCTGCCGCCGATAATCGGGATCAGCTGGCGCTTACCGGTCTGCGGGCTGCGGGAGACAATTATCGGTTTATCAACCTGGATGGTAATGGAAAAACAGTGTCTGAGTTCGGGGGTCATTATGGCTCTCCTGTTTCGGTTGGCAACGGCACGCGGCCACCGCGCCAGTGTAACGGGTTTGCGAGAGACAAAATAACGCAGGGTTTGGATGAAAATGATTGGCTGGGATGATGAGTTTGGGGGTGCTCAGGTTGGTATGGCGTGGCTTTGGGGGAGCAGAGGCAAACTGGCGGAAGATCACAGGAGTTGAACCTGCCCGGGACCGCTGGCGGCCCCAACTGGATTTGAAGTCCAGCCACCTCACCGGAGATGACGATCTTCCGCGCCTCGATTGCTACATGGAGGCGGGGCGCATTATAGCTACTTTCAGCCGTTTACCACATACCTAAACGCACTTTTTTACTGTTAAAACTGGACTTTACAGAACAGTCCTGGACAAATCCTCACAAAATCCGTGAGTTACACTTTTTCACTCCCTGATTCCCTACCACGATCACAGAAAACAAGAAACGTAATCTGATAACGAGATATCGCAATTCATCTTACTGCGGCAAAGGTTTACAAAAATCGTAACCGGTACCAATCCGCGGTGCCGCTAAGGGAATAGTGCGCATATGAAAGATCATATTTTGTCCGTCAAAGAGAAAATTGGCTACGGCATGGGTGACGCCGCCAGCCACATCATTTTTGATAACGTCATGTTATACATGATGTTTTTCTACACTGATATTTTTGGTATCCCCGCCGGCTTTGTCGGCACCATGTTCCTGCTGGCGCGCGCGCTGGACGCGATTTCTGACCCGTGCATGGGCTTGCTTGCCGACCGAACCCGTAGCCGCTGGGGTAAGTTCCGCCCATGGATCCTCTTCGGCGCTATCCCGTTCGGCCTCGTCTGCGTGCTGGCCTACAGCTCGCCGGATTTAAGCCACAACGGCAAGCTGATCTACGCCGCCGTGACCTACACGCTGCTGACCCTGCTCTACACCGTGGTGAATATCCCCTACTGCGCGCTGGGCGGCGTGATCACCGACAACCCCACACAGCGCATCTCGCTGCAGTCCTGGCGCTTCGTGCTGGCGACGGCGGGGGGCATGCTCTCCACCGTGCTGATGATGCCGCTGGTCAACTTTATCGGCGGCGAAGACAAAGCGCTCGGCTTCCAGGGGGGCATCGCGGTGCTGTCGGTGATTGCCTTCCTGATGCTGGCCTTCTGTTTTTTCACCACCAAAGAGCGTGTCGAAGCGCCGCCGAGCAGCACTTCGATGCGTGAAGACTTGCGCGATATCTGGCGCAATGACCAGTGGCGGGTGGTTGGCGTGCTCACCATCCTCAATATCCTCGCGGTCTGCGTTCGCGGCGGCGCGATGATGTACTACACCACCTGGATCATGGGCTCGGCGGCGCTGTTCACCGTCTTCCTCACCACCTACTGCGTCGGCAACCTGATTGGCTCGGCGCTGGCGAAACCGCTGACCGACTGGAAATGCAAAGTCAGCGTCTTCTGGTGGACCAACGCCCTCCTGGCGGTGCTCAGCGTGGCGATGTTCTTCGTACCGATGGACGCCGAAATCACTATGTTCACCTTTATCTTCATCATTGGCGTACTGCACCAGCTGGTGACGCCAATCCAGTGGGTGATGATGTCCGATACCGTCGACTACGGCGAATGGTGCAACGGCAAACGTCTGACCGGCATCAGCTTCGCCGGCACCCTGTTTGTGCTCAAGCTGGGGCTGGCGCTGGGCGGCGCGCTGATCGGCTGGATGCTGGCCGGCGGCGGCTATGACGCCGCCGCTAAAACCCAGAACAGCGCCACCCTCACCATCATTATCGCCTTGTTCACCCTCGTTCCGGCGGTGTGCTACCTGTTGAGCGCGGTGATCGCCAAACGCTACTACACGCTGAAAACGCCGTTCCTGAAAAAAATGATGGCCGAGCTGGCCGAGGGCGCGCGTCGCAACGAACAAGATTTCACCGCAGCCCCGATCGATAAAGAATGGCAAAACTAAGAGGACGTTTTAATGAAAATCAGTGATGGAAACTGGCTCATTCAACCAGGGCTCAACCTGATCCAACCCGTACAGGTTTACGAGGTGGAACAGCAGGGGAATGAAATGGTGGTCTATGCCGCGCCGCGCGATGTTCGCGAACGCGCCTGGCAGCTGGATACGCCATTGTTCACCCTGCGCTTTTTCTCGCCTCAGGAAGGGATAATCGGCGTGCGCATGGCGCACTTCCAGGGCGCGCTGGATAACGGCCCGCACTATCCGCTGAACGTGCAGAAAGACGTCCATGTCGAAATAGAAAATACGGCCGAGTTCGCCGAGCTGAAAAGCGGCAGCCTCAGCGTGCGGGTGACTAAAGGTGAATTCTGGGCGCTGGATTTTCTGCGCGACGGCGTGCGTATCACCGGTAGCCAGTTGAAAAACAACGGCTACGTGCAGGATAGTAAGACCCAGCGCAACTACATGTTTGAGCGCCTCGACCTCGGTGTCGGCGAAACCGTCTACGGCCTCGGCGAGCGCTTTACCGCGCTGGTGCGCAACGGCCAGACGGTAGAAACCTGGAACGAAGACGGCGGTACCAGCACCGAGCAATCCTACAAAAATATCCCCTTCTATCTGACCAACCACGGCTACGGCGTGCTGGTCAACCATCCGCAGCGCGTCTCCTTCGAGGTGGGCTCGGAGAAGGTCTCTAAAGTCCAGTTCAGCGTTGAAGGCGAATACCTTGAGTACTTCGTGATCGACGGCCCGACGCCGAAAGCGGTGCTTAACCGCTATACGCAGTTCACCGGCCGCCCGGCGCTGCCGCCGGCATGGTCGTTCGGTCTGTGGCTGACGACCTCGTTCACCACCAACTATGACGAAGCGACGGTAAATAGCTTTATCGACGGCATGGCTGAGCGCCATCTGCCGCTGCACGTCTTCCACTTCGACTGCTTCTGGATGAAGGCCTTCCAGTGGTGCGATTTTGAATGGGATCCGCTAACTTTCCCGGACCCGGAAGGGATGATCAAACGCCTGAAGGCGAAAGGGCTGAAGGTCTGCGTGTGGATCAACCCGTACATCGGCCAGCGCTCGCCGGTGTTCAAGGAGCTGAAAGAGAAGGGCTACCTGCTGAAGCGCCCGGACGGTTCGCTGTGGCAGTGGGATAAGTGGCAGCCGGGGCTGGCGATTTATGACTTCACCAACCCGGAAGCCTGCCAGTGGTACGCCGACAAGTTAAAAGGCCTGGTGGCGATGGGGGTCGATTGCTTCAAGACCGACTTCGGCGAGCGTATCCCGACCGACGTCCAGTGGTTTGACGGTTCCGATCCGCAGAAAATGCACAACCACTACGCATTCATCTATAACGAGCTGGTGTGGAAGGTGCTGAAAGAGACCGTCGGCGAGCAGGAGGCGGTGCTGTTCGCCCGCTCCGCCTCGGTGGGCGCGCAGCAGTTCCCGGTGCACTGGGGCGGCGACTGCTACGCCAACTACGAATCGATGGCGGAAAGCCTGCGCGGCGGGCTGTCGATCGGCATGTCCGGCTTCGGTTTCTGGAGTCACGATATCGGCGGTTTCGAAAACACCGCGCCGGCCCACGTCTACAAGCGCTGGTGCGCCTTCGGCCTGCTCTCCAGCCACAGCCGGCTGCACGGCAGCAAATCCTATCGGGTGCCATGGGCTTACGACGAAGAGTCCTGCGACGTGGTGCGCCACTTCACGCAGCTGAAATGCCGCATGATGCCGTATCTCTATCGCCAGGCGGCGCTGGCCAACGAGTTCGGCACGCCGATGTTGCGTGCGATGATGCTCGAGTTTCAGGACGATCCGGCCTGCGACTATCTTGACCGCCAGTATATGCTCGGTGATTCGGTCCTGGTGGCGCCGGTGTTCTCCGAAGCGGGCGAGGTGCAATTTTATCTGCCGGATGGGCGCTGGACGCACCTGTGGCATAACGATGAATTACCGGGTAGCCGCTGGCATAAGCAGCATCACGATGCGCTGAGCCTGCCGGTCTACGTTCGTGACAACACCCTGCTGGCGCTGGGCAACAATGACCAGAAACCCGATTATGCCTGGCATGAGGGCACCGCCTTCCAGCTGTTCCACCTCGAGGATGGACGCGAGGCACGTTGTGACGTTCCGGCGGCAGACGGCTCGACGATTTTCACCCTGAAGGCCAGGCGCCAGGGCAACACCATCGCCGTGAGCGGCGAAGGCGAGGCCCGCGGCTGGACGTTGTGCCTGCGCAATATCCCGCAGGTCGCGGGCGTGCAGGGCGGGACTCAGGCCGGCAGCGAATGGGGTATGGTAGTGAGCGCCGAGGGCAATACGCTGACGATTACCCTGTAAAACACCATCTTAACGGCTGCAACCCTCTCCGCCAGCGGCGAGGGTTTTTTTATTTCATTTTTGTACAAAAAGTAACGTTCATTTCATAGTGGTGACTCAGGCCGCAGACGCTGTCGCCGAACGGTGTTAGCGTATTCTGCCGTTGAGAGGAGCCCGCCATGGACTTAGAAAATATCTTTCGTGACGTGAAGCTAAGCAAAACGGAAATGACCGTGCTGCGCTTTATTCAGAACGACCCGGAGCAGTGTATCCGCCAGGGAGTCCGCGCTGTGGCCGAACAGTGCTACAGCAACCCCTCTTCGCTGGTCCGGCTGGCGAAGAAACTGAAGTTCAGCGGCTGGCTGGAGCTGGTCTATTTCATCAAGTTCAATATCACCATGCCGAAGCTCGATGTCACCAACGATATCGACTACATGAGCGTTCAGCCGGAAGAAGCGCTGACGCCGCTGCTGGCAAGCCTTAAACAGCAGCGCATCCTGATCCACGGCAGCGGCTTTTCGCAGCTAATCGCCCAGTATATTTACAACAAGTTCCTCGTCACCGGCGTGAATGCCAGCCTGGCGCTGTGGCCCGATTATGAAATCCTCGAACAGAAAAACGCCGCCCGCTTCGACTCCATCTGGATCGTTTCTAAATCCGGGCGCAGCAGCTCGGCGCTTAACTGGGTGAAGGCCCTGGAGGGGAAGGAGATTAATCTGGTCTGCTTTACCGGCGACTATCAAAGCCCGCTGGCGCAGGCTGCGGATACGGCGTTTATTATTCACGACCCGCAGAAGTTCGACGATGATATTTACTGGAGCAACCCGTTTTTCGGCTACTGCATCTTAGGCTTTGAGCGACTGTTGAAGATGTGGTTTACCAGCCTACGTAGTAATAGTTAGCCCCCGCTAAGCGCGACGCGAGCGGGGGGAGTTCCCGGATGGCGGCTGGCGCCTTATCCGGGCTACCGGGTGATGCGGCAATTTTGCCGGGAGGCGGCTTACGCCTGACCCGGCCTACATAAAACACAAACCGCTCCGTTCGTAGCCCCGCTAAGCGCGGTGCGGGCGGGGGGAGCTCCCGGATGGCGGCTGGCGCCTTATCCGGGCTACCGGGTGATACGGCAATTTTGCCGGGTGTCGGCTTACGCCTGACCCGGCCTACATCAAATACAAACCGCTCCGTTCGTAGCCCCGCTAAGCGCAGCGCGAGCGGGGGAGTTCCCGGATGGCGGCTGGCGCCTTATCCGGGCTACCGGGTGAGACGGCTATTTTGCCGGGTGGCGGCTTACGCCTGACCCGGCCTACATCAAACACAAACCGCTCCGTTCGTAGCCCCGCTAAGCGCGTCGCGAGTGTGGGAGTTCCCGGATGGCGGCTGGCGCCTTATCCGGGCTACCGGGTGAGACGGCTATTTTGCCGGGTGGCGGCTTACGCCTGACCCGGCCTACATCAAACACTAACAGCTCCGTTTGTAGCCCCGCTAAGCGCGTCGCGAGTGTGGGAGTTCCCGGATGGCGGCTGGCGCCTTATCCGGGCTACCGGGTGATGCGGCTATTTTGCCGGGTGGCGGCTTACGCCTGACCCGGCCTACATCAAACACAAACCGCTCCGTTCGTAGCCCCGCTAAGCGTAGCGCGAGCGGGGGGGAATCCCATCGGCAATGCGGGTTACTGCCAGGCGGCGAATTGCTCATCGTCGAGATAGGCTTCGACCAGGGTTTTCGCCAGCGAATAGGAACCGATCAGCGGGTGCGCCATCAGCGCCCGCACCGCCAGCGATTTATCCTGCTGCAGGATTGCCGCCACCGCCAGCCGCTCATACTCCTTCACGCAGGAAATCATATTCTTCTGCGCCGTCGGCACCTTCACCGGCGTCACCGGCTTGAGGCCATCCCGGCTCAGGTCGCAGCTGATCTCGATCACGTCGTCAGGGCGCAAAAAGTCGAGCGTGTCGTGATTCTGGATCGATACCACGATACGCTTGGTGGTGGTGCTGTTCACCGCTTCCAGGATATCCAGCGCCACCCCGGCATAGCCGCCGGTGTCCGGCTCTTCGATAAACTGGCGCAGCGTCAGCGGTTCGCGGGTGTGGAATTTTTCCTGCTGCGACTCATTCTGCATATAGCTGTTTTCCCGGCGCAGGTAATGCCGCATCCAGATGGTGAAAGCGGCTTCCGGTTGCGTTCTGGCATCCACAGTGCGCAGCGCTTCGCGCATCTCCTGATTGATACGGGCGATCTGCTCTCCGCGCGTCTCGCCGGCTTCCTGAATCGCCTTCAGCGCCACCTCTCGATAGTAGTAATAATAGAGATATTCATTGAGGAGCTGATTATCGCAAAGCCGCACCAGCTCCGGGGAGAAGTACTGCATCGCCGTCTTCTGGTACAGTTCCGGGCTGGCGATCAGCCGTTCGGTTACCTCTTCCCCGCGTACGGTGAAGTGGGTAAACCATGAGAAATGGTTCAGCCCATAGCATTCCACGCTGAGGTCGCGTTCTTCACAACCAAGGATCGCCGGCAGTTCACGAATCAGCTCGGAGGGAGCATCGCAGATCCCATAGACCCGGCGCTTAAAACCGGACTTGATGATCGCTTCCGTCACCAGGCCTGACGGGTTGGTAAAGTTAAACAGAATGGCGTCTTCGGCGGCATGTTCTTCGATCAGCCGGCAATAGCGAAGGATCGCCGGGATCGAACGCATGGCCATCGCGAAACCGCCGGCGCCGGTGGTCTCCTGGCCGAGGGTGTTATGCTGAAGCGCAATGCGTTCGTCGCGAATACGGCTTTCGTCACCGCCAACCCGCAGGGTGGTAATGATATAGTTGGCATCCTGCAGCGCTGCGATCGGGTCGGTAGTGGTACTAAACTGAATATCCGGGCGAATAGTATTAAATACATAGCGGGCAATTTCGCCAAATATCGCCAGATTATCAGCAGAGTTATCGAGAAAAACCACTTCTGTTAAACCAATGCGGTGAGCGTTATAGGCCAGAGATTTCGCTAAAAATGCAGTGCGAACGCCGCCCCCGCCTAATACGGTTAATTTCATACAAACTCCTCATTAATTTTCTGCTAACCAGTTATCAACCCGGGAACGTACCTGTCCCACTTTGACGCCATAAATAACCTGAACTTCATTACGATTTCGTACGACGCCGTTGGCGCCGGTATTTTTTAATTGCGCGTCATCAACCCGCGCCATATCGCGCACGGCCACGCGCAGACGAGTAAAACAATTATCGACGGAGAGAATATTCTCCTTGCCCCCGAGGCCGCGGATAATGTCATCGGTGACCGACTGCGGTTGCGAGACTTTCTGGCGGTACTCTGCTTTGCTGTAAAGCTTCACGTTCTCGTCATCTTCCCGGCCCGGCGTTTTCAGATTCAGCTTCACCACCAGGGTGCGGAAAATCACGTAGTAAACGGCGAACTGGCCGATACCAATAAGGACATAGCCCGGCCAGCGCGTTAAGGAGACCGGCAGCGGCAGGTTATAGATCAGAAACTCGATCAGGCCCGATGCTCCCCAGGGACGTACGGTGAAAATGTCGCAAATGGCCTGCGAGGCGGCGGTTAACGTCGCGTGGATCACCCACAGCAGCGGCGAGACAAACAAGAAGGTGAACTCGATCGGTTCGGTGATACCGGTCAGCATCGAGGTGATGATCGCCGGCAGCAGAATCGCCTTCGCCATCACTTTCTTCTCCGGTTTCGCGGTGTGGTAGAACGCCAGCGAGGCGCCCGCCAGGCCAAAGATAGTGGTCATCCCTTGCTGCGAAAAACGTAATGCGTCGTTCATGACCGGCGTCAGGTCGGGGTGGCGCATATAGGCGAGGAAAATGGCCTGGGTCCCGGAGACCACCTGACCGTCCACGTTCAGGGTGCCGCCAATCTGGGTGAGCTGGAAGGGGGACCAGACGAAATGGTGCAGGCCGGTGGGGATAAGGAATTTTTCAAAGAAACCATAGACGAAGACCCCGGCGACCCCGGCATTTTTCATAAAACCGGTGAGCGCGGAGATGCCGTGGGTCATAAAGGGCCAAATCCAGGTAAAGGCGATGGCGTAGAAGATAACCACCGGCGTCATCGCCACCAGCGTCAGCTTGGCGCCGCCGTACATCGACAGCGCGCCAGGCAGCTCAATGGCAGAGACTTTATTGTGCACCCACGCAATCGTGCAGCCGAGAATAATGCCCAGGAAAACGCCCATATCCACCACCACAAAGCCCAGCAGCTGGGTTTGCCCGGTGCCATAATATTCACCGTTAATTTTTTCGGCGAGTCCGTGGGTGTGTTCCAGCCAGGAGTGGTTGGCGCCAAGAAACATAATGAAGCACATCACTGCAACCAGCGCGACTTCGGTTTTTTTATCCTTTGCCAGGCCATAGCTAATGCCGACGCAAAATAATAAGCCGAGGTTGCCAAATAAAGGCCAAAAGGTGTCGCCGAGCATTTGCCCAAGCTGATGTAAGAAACTGGTTTCAGCAATTAATGTCGGATTAGTTAATACTGAACTGAGGGCCAGAATTAAGCCAATGACCGGCAAGAACAATACGGCGCCGATCATGGCCCGGGAGAATTTTTGCATATTCTCCAGAATACGCTGACGTATTTCAGGCATGATTGATCCTTTTATATTTTTGTAGGTACAGGGAGCGGTTTTTTATCGACTTCCAGTAATTTGGTTATAGCAATTCTGATATTTGAAAGGAACCTGTTGCGCTAAATAGGTACAGATAGCCGCGTATTGCACACAGGTTTCAGGACTCGCACCCTAACCCCCTCCCTGAAAGGGAGAGGGAGTGGCCAGAGCGGAGTTTGCCGGAAAGCATGCCCTCTCCCCGTGGGGAGAGGGCCAGATAAGGGGGGGGGGTTACTGCGGCGCGGCGGGGGCGGGGCTGACCTCGCCGTTGCGCATGATTTGCGCCACCTGCTGTTTCTCCATATTCACGGCGCTGAGCTGCCCGTTGACCGTCGGCTTGAGCGGGGCATCGGCCTGCACGCTGCCGCTGGCGGTCAGCTGGAGATTGCCATCCCCGCTTATCGGTAGCGACGGCCAGCCCCAGGCCTGCAGAATATTCAGCGGCACGCCGCGGCCGGTAAAGCTCAGATTGACCTGGCGCTGCGGCAGCTGGGATACCGCGGCGGTGGCCTGCAGAATGCCGCGCTCGGTGAAGGCGCTAAGCTCAGTGATATTGACCGTCGACGCTGTCGCGCTCAGCTTGAGTGACGGGCGGCGCACGTCGATCCGGTTAAAAGTCGCCGCCGCGGCGTTCAGCGTCGCGCTGCCGTTCCATACTCCCCAGTTGCCGTTTTTCACCAGCTGTAGCTCGCCGCCATAGCCATCGAGGGCGGTAATTTGCCACGGGAAGGCAGGATCCACATCGATGATCAGGTTACGGCTGGCGCTGAATTTTTTCAGCGTCAGGCTTTGCAGCCAGGCTGGCATCGGCGCCATCCACAGCTGTTTCCAGTTCGCCGGCAGCGTGTACTCCAGTCCGGCGAAGGCGGTGTCGTCGAGCACCAGCGCGTTACCAGCGCGCAGCCAGTTGCCGGAGGTGCGCACCATGCCGCCCTCCCAGCGCGAGGAGAACTGGCGCAGCGCAATGCCCTGGGGAGAGAATTCAGCATTCAGAATCGGGTCGAAGAAGTGCAGCGAGCCGTAGATAAATTCGCTGGCGTTCATCGACAGCGTGCCGTCCTGGCTCTGCCAGCCGCCGTGGCTGAGCGTCAGGTTGCGCAGGCTCAGGTCGAGGTCGGTTACCGCCCAGTCCGGCCCCTGCAGGCGGGCGTCGGTGATATCCAGGCGGCCAATCTGCAGAGAGGGGACCGTGGTTAACGGCGCGAAAAACTCGGCCAGCGAGGCGGGGCTCTGCAGTCGAATCTCATTGAGCTGGAGGTTATCCACCAGCCAGCTGCCGTCGGCGCTGCGTTTCGCATTGCCGGTTAAGGTGCCGCGGGCGACATCGGCGCCGAGGGTGGAGAGGGTCACTTCACCCTGATCAATCCTGCCCTGAATCAGAACGTTGCTGGCTTCGACGCCATTGAGCGTCATCGAGCCCGCGCTCATCTGGATCTGCGCCGTTTTCCCCAGCACATTGCCCGCTTCCGGCGTCCATGGACTGACGCCGCCGGTGACGCGCTGCGCGCTGAGCGCCCAGCCGGTTTCCGGGCTGTTGAAAGCCATGTTGCGCAACATCAGCCGGTCGGCAGCGAACGGCAGGCCGGCAGAGTGGGGTGACAGATTCAGAGTGCCGTCGTTAAGGACTATCTCATCCGCATGCAGCGGATCGCTAAACTGGCGGGTGCTGAAGCCAATATCGACCGTTTTTGCCACCAGGGTGGCCGGCTTGCCTTCCCGGCCAAAGGTGACGTTTTGCAACTGCACATGAAGAGGGGAGGAGAAATCGTGTTCCATCGCATCGAAGGAGACCTGCCAGCCGGTGCCATTGCTGAGCCAGGCGCTGGCCTGGCGGGCGCCCCAGTGGGTTTGCAGCAGGAACCACGCGCCAACAATGACGAGCAGCAGAGCGACTAGCAGCCAGAGAATCAGCTTTCCAAGAAATTTCATGGTCTTCCATTCTGTGAGATGCACATCACCGTGTTATGCCCGATTTAGGCGCACTTCTCAAGGCGGGCGTGGTTTATTTCCGTGATGAGGCAGGTCGTGGAGAGCGTCCCGGCCAATGGCGCGACCGGGAGCGCGTCAGATCAGGCTTTTTCTGGCGGGAAAATTAAATTCAGAACAATCGCTGTGATACCGCCGGCGGCAATCCCCGAAGAGAGCAGGTTTTTCAGCCAGTCTGGGGCGAACTGCAGGATCAACGGCTGCTGCGACACGCCGAGGCCCACCGCCAGCGACAGGGCGATAATCAGGATCGCCCGACGGTTCAGCGGCTCACGGGAGACGATGCGCACGCCGGACGCGGCAATGGTGCCGAACATCACCAGCGTGGCGCCGCCGAGCACCGGCTCAGGGATGTGCTGCACGAAGCCGCTCACCGCCGGGAACAGACCGAGGACGATCAGCATCAGGGCGACCACGAATCCGACGTAGCGGCTGGCAACGCCGGTCAGCTGGATCACGCCGTTGTTCTGGCCGAAGCAGGAGTTCGGGAAAGTGTTGAAGACCGCGGAAACAAAGGAGTTCAGGCCGTTAGCCAGCACGCCGCCTTTCAGGCGCTTCATATACAGCGGACCGGAAACCGGCTGTTCGGAGACGTCCGAGGTGGCGGTGATATCGCCGATGGTTTCCAGAGAGGTGATCATAAACACCAGCATCAGCGGCAGCAGCAGGCTCCAGTCGATGCCGAGACCATAGTAGAGCGGCGTTGGCACGGTGATGAGGCTGCTGTTGGTCGGGGCGGTATTGGCTGGCAGCATATCGAGGAACCATGCCGCCAGATAGCCCGCCGCCATGGCAATCACCAGCGAAGCAATGCGCAAATAGGGATTACGCTGGCGGTTGAGAATAATGATCAGCGCCAGCACGATGCCCGCCAACAGCAGGTTCTTCGGCGCGCCGAAGGTGTGGTCGGCCATCGCCGCGTAGCCGCCGCCGATGGAAGTCAGTCCGACCTGAATCAGCGACAGGCCGATAATCATCACCACCACGCCGGAGACCAGCGGGGTAATGATGCGGCGCGCCAGGTGCAGGACGCGGGAGAGCACCATTTCCGTGCAGCTGGCCAGCATCAGGGTGCCGAACAGGGCGGCCATCATGGTGGGGACGTCGGCGCCGCCGGTTTTCAATGCGGTACCGCCCATGATCAGCGGGGCGACAAAGTTAAAGCTGGTGCCCTGGATGGAGAGCAATCCGGAGCCGACCGGGCCCCAGGCTTTGATCTGAATAATAGAGGCGACACCGGAAGCGAACAGCGACATGCTGATGATATGTTGGGTATCTTGCGCCGGGAGACCGAGAGCCTGGCAGATTAACAGCGCTGGAGTGATCACCGCGACAAACATCGCCAGCAGGTGCTGGAAGGCGGCGAACAGGGTTTGCGGTAGCGGTGGGCGATCTTCGAGGCGGTAGATTAATTCGCTAGCTGATTTATGCGCAACCGGTTGCGCATTTTCTGACTCTGCGGTGTTAACGGACATCACAAGCAATCCCAAGGTGGCAAAGCGGGAATTTTATCGGACTGTAGACCAAAAGCAAACGTTTGCCAGCATTTGGTCATAAAAATTTATGCCGTGAATATGCGCAACGAGGTTATTAACATTTTGTATGCTAAATCGCATCATTAAGGATACAAAATATCTTTTTCTGTCATTTTTTCCGCCGTTCTGCGTAAAATCCCCTTCTGACTCCTCATGATGAGAAGCTAAAGACACCAGGAATTACGTCGCGTGTGAATGGATCATGCGCCCATAAGGAGCTTTTTATGTTTCACCTCGATACCTTATCGACGCTCGTTGCCGCAACGCTTGTGCTATTGCTCGGCAGAAAACTCGTGCAAACCGTTCCCTTCCTCAAGAAATACACCATTCCTGAACCTGTTGCCGGCGGTTTGCTGGTAGCGCTGGCGCTGCTGGTGCTGAAGAAAAGCATGGATATCGAAATTGATTTCGATATGAGTCTGAAAGACCCGCTGATGCTGGCGTTCTTCGCCACCATCGGTCTTAACGCCAACCTCGCCAGCCTGCGGGCCGGCGGCAAGGTGCTGGGCACTTTCCTGATCGTGGTAGTTGGCCTGCTGCTGTTGCAGAATGCCCTCGGTATCGGCATGGCGACGCTGCTGGGGCTGGATCCGCTGATGGGCCTGCTGGCCGGGTCGATTACCTTATCCGGCGGCCACGGCACCGGGGCGGCGTGGAGCAAGCTGTTCGTTGAACGCTATGGTTTTGCCAACGCCACCGAAGTGGCGATGGCCTGCGCGACTTTCGGCCTGGTGCTGGGCGGCCTGATCGGCGGCCCGGTGGCTCGCTACCTGGTGAAGCACTCTTCCTCTCCGGACGGCACTCCGGACGATCAGGTGGCGCCAACCGCCTTTGAAAAACCGGACGTGGGGCGGGTAATCACCTCGCTGGTGCTGATCGAAAGTATCGCCCTGATCGCTATCTGTCTGACGGTGGGCAAGGTGGTTGCGCAACTGCTGGCGGGCAGCGTCTTCGAGCTGCCGACTTTCGTCTGCGTGCTGTTTATCGGTGTGATCCTCAGCAACAGCCTGGCGCTGGCGGGGTTGTATCGGGTGTTCGATAGGGCGGTATCGGTGCTGGGCAACGTCAGCCTGTCGCTGTTCCTCGCCATGGCGCTGATGAGCCTCAAGCTGTGGGAGCTGGCCTCGCTGGCGCTGCCGATGATTATTATCCTGGCGGTGCAGGCGCTGGCGATGGCGCTGTATGCGGTGTTCGTTACCTACCGGATGATGGGCAAGAATTACGATGCCGCGGTGCTGGCGGCGGGCCACTGCGGGTTTGGTCTGGGCGCAACGCCGACGGCGATTGCTAATATGCAGGCGATTACCGACCGCTTTGGCCCGTCACATATGGCCTTCCTGGTGGTGCCGATGGTGGGAGCGTTCTTTATCGACATCGTCAACGCACTGGTGATTAAGCTATACCTGCTGCTGCCAATATTTGGCTGATAAAAAACCCGGAGGCGGTGCTGCGCACCTGTCCGGGCTACAAGATCGTGCTGTTTGGGGTTTTGTAGCCCGGCTAAGGCGTTTACGCCGCAAGCCGGGAATACCTCCACAATATTACGCTTCGTCGTGCTCTTCCCACGCTAACGCGCGTTTCACCGCTTTCTTCCAGCCGCTGTAACGATAGTTACGCTCAGTGGTTTCAATCCCCGGGCGGAATTCGCGCTCAATCACCGCTTTCTCCTGCAGCTCGTCCAGATTCTGCCAGAAACCGACCGCCAGACCCGCCAGATAGGCTGCGCCCAGCGCCGTCACTTCGCGTACTTCCGGACGCTCGACACGGGTGCCGAGGATATCGGACTGGAACTGCATCAGGAAGTTGTTAGCCACCGCGCCGCCGTCCACGCGCAGGGCGTGCAGACGAATGCCAGAGTCTGCCTGCATCGCCTCCAGCACATCGCGGGTCTGATAGGCGATGGACTCCAGCGTCGCACGGATAATGTGGTTGGAGTTCACGCCGCGGGTGAGGCCGAAAATCGCGCCGCGGGCATACGGGTCCCAGTATGGTGCGCCAAGACCAGTGAACGCGGGTACCACGTATACGCCGTTGGTATCCTTCACTTTGGTGGCGAAGTACTCGGAATCGAAGGCATCGCTGATGAGCTTCATCTCGTCACGCAGCCACTGAATGGACGCGCCGGCCATAAACACCGCCCCTTCCAGCGCGTAGTTCACCTCGCCGCGCGGGCCGCAGGCGATGGTGGTCAGCAGACCGTGGGTGGAGGTAACCGCTTTTTCACCGGTGTTCATCAGCATAAAGCAGCCGGTGCCATAGGTGTTTTTCGCCATCCCTTCTTTGACGCATAGCTGGCCGAACAGGGCCGCCTGCTGGTCACCGGCGATCCCGGCGATAGGGATACGGGTCCCGCCTTTACCACCGATGTTGGTCTGGCCGTACACTTCGGAAGACTTGCGCACTTCCGGCAGCATGGCGCGCGGAATGTCCAGCGCGTCGAGCATTTTGTCGTCCCAGTCCAGCTCGTGGATGTTGAATAGCATGGTACGTGAGGCGTTGGTGTAGTCGGTAACGTGCACGCGGCCCTGGGTCATCTTCCAGATAAGCCAGGTGTCAACGGTGCCGAACAGCAGCTCGCCGCGTTTCGCACGTTCACGGGAACCTTCGACATGGTCGAGGATCCATTTTACCTTGGTGCCGGAGAAGTAGGGGTCCACCACCAGGCCTGTGGCCTTGCGGATATACTCTTCCATCCCGTCACGCTTGAGCTGCTCGCAGATCTCCGCGGTACGGCGGCACTGCCAGACGATGGCGTTGTAGATGGGTTTACCGGTCTCACGCTCCCACACCACCACGGTCTCACGTTGGTTGGTGATGCCGATGGCCGCGATCTGATCGGAGTTGATATCCGCTTTGGCCAGCGCTTCGACCAGCGTTGAGCTTTGGGAAGCCCAGATTTCCATCGGGTCATGTTCGACCCAGCCTGGCTTAGGATAAATTTGTTCAAATTCTCGCTGGGAGACGCTGACGATATTGGCATCATGATCCATCACAACGGCCCGGGAGCTGGTAGTGCCCTGGTCAAGCGCAACGATATATTTTTTGTCGGTCATAGTCGGTGTCCCGTAGTCAGATTACAGCGAAGCTTTATGTTGAGTGGTGGAAGAGGAGGGGCTCTGTTGCTCTTCATCCACGCAGGTGTCGCAAGGCAGGTGACGGCCAATCAGCTTACGATAGCTGAATGCGCCCAGCGCCGCGCCGACCACCGGTGCGCACAGCGGCACCAGGAAATAAGGAATATCTTTGCCGCCGGTGAAGGCGACGTCGCCCCAGCCGGCCAGCCAGGCGAAAGCTTTCGGGCCGATATCACGCGCCGGGTTCATGGCGAAGCCGGTCAGCGGTCCCATGGAGGCGCCAATCACCGCAATCAGCAGGCCGATCAGCAGCGGAGCAAGCGGGCCGCGCGGCACGCCGTTGCCATCGTCGGTCAGCGCCAGGATGACGCCCATCAGGATAGCGGTAATCACCATCTCTACCGCGAAGGCCTGCACAAAATTGATATGCGGGTTCGGATAGGTGGAGAAGATGCCGGCCAGATCGAGGCTTTCTACGCTGCCGCGGACCATATGGTGGGTAGTTTCATAATCGAGGAAAAGATTGTAGTAAAGCCCGTAAACTAATGCCGCAGCGCAAAAGGCGCCAGCGAATTGCGAAATGATAAAAGGGACCACTTTGCGGCCATCGAAGCAGGCGAACAGCCAGAGTGCGATAGTTACCGCAGGGTTAAGGTGCGCACCGGAGACCCCAGCGGTCAGGTAGATCGCCATGGCGACGCCCAGACCCCAGATGATGCTGATTTCCCATTGCCCGAAGCTGGCTCCCGCGACCTTGAGCGCAGCCACGCACCCAACGCCGAAAAAGATCAACAACCCGGTACCGAGGAACTCTGCGATGCACTGGCCTTTTAAGGTTGATGTTTGGCTCATAATCGAATCCTGAAGCGTGGTGATGATTATTGTATGTAGGGTGGTCACAGACGACCATATTGCCATGTAGGCATAGTGTTAATTTATCGTTAACGAGCAAAAACGAGAAATATCGAACTTCAAATGTGTGTACCGCGTCAAGAAAATGAGCGTTTTCGCGCCATCCGCGCGCATTGAGACCGGTGCCGGAGCGTTTCACCTCGCATTTTGTTAACCATAAAATTAACAATGTCCCATGAAGTACGAGCGAACTGCGCTGAAAGCACCAGGTAAAGACTGAAAAGTGTTGCAAACCGCAATCTGCGCGGCTTGCCGCTGGACAGGGGCGGCGGGGATTCATACAATCGACGATAACACCGCTATGTGCGCTAATTTTCGTTAAGGCGGGACCGCGTATACGAAACACGAGTTTCTATCAACGCCTTGCAAGTTCAGGAGAGGTATGACGATGTCATTAGAAGTGTTTGAGAAATTAGAATCTAAAGTTCAGCAGGCGATTGATACCATCACTCTGTTGCAGATGGAAATCGAAGAGCTGAAAGAAAAGAACAACACCCTGGTTCAGGAAGTTCAGAGCGCGCAGCATGGTCGTGAAGAGCTGGAGCGCGAAAACAGCCAGCTGAAAGAGCAACAGCAGGGCTGGCAGGATCGCCTGCAGGCGCTGCTGGGCCGTATGGAAGAAGTCTAATCGCTTCGCGCCCTCTCCCGCCCGGGAGGGGGCAATCCTTATTCACCTCTTTATATCCACAAGTTATAGCCAATCTTTTTTTATTCTTTAATCATTGAATCGCTTTCTGGCACGCTTAGCCCATCACAACACACATAAAGAGAGCGGTGCGATGAATAAGTGGGGCGTAGGGTTAACTCTGTTGCTGGCATCCGCCAGCGTTCTGGCAAAAGACATTCAGCTTTTAAACGTTTCTTATGATCCAACGCGCGAGCTGTACGAACAGTACAACAAAGCGTTTAGCGCGCACTGGAAGCAGGAGACCGGCGACAACGTGGTGATCCGCCAGTCGCACGGTGGTTCTGGCAAACAGGCGACCTCAGTGATTAACGGTATTGAAGCGGATGTGGTCACACTGGCGCTGGCCTACGACGTAGACGCCATTGCTGAACGCGGCCGTATCGATAAAAACTGGCTGAAACGCCTGCCGGATAACTCCGCACCGTATACCTCAACCATCGTGTTCCTCGTCCGCAAGGGCAACCCGAAACAGATCCATGACTGGAACGACCTGATCAAACCGGGCGTGTCGGTCATTACCCCGAACCCGAAAAGCTCCGGCGGCGCCCGCTGGAACTATCTGGCAGCCTGGGGCTATGCTCTGCATCAGAATCACGGCGACCAGGCCAAAGCCCAGGAATTCGTCAAGGCGCTGTATAAAAACGTGGAAGTGCTGGACTCCGGCGCGCGTGGTTCGACCAATACCTTCGTAGAACGCGGCATCGGCGATGTGCTGATTGCCTGGGAAAACGAAGCGCTGCTGGCGACCAACGAACTGGGCAAAGACAAGTTTGAAATCGTGACCCCGAGTGAGTCGATTCTGGCTGAGCCGACCGTCTCTGTGGTCGACAAAGTGGTGGATAAAAAAGGCACGCGCCAGGTGGCGGAAGCGTACCTGAAGTATCTCTACTCGCCGGAAGGCCAGGAGATTGCGGCGAAGAATTTCTACCGCCCGCGCGATCCGAATGTGGCGAAGAAATATGCTAACGAGTTCCCGAAACTGAAGCTGTTTACTATCGATCAGGAGTTCGGCGGCTGGACGAAAGCGCAGAAAGAGCACTTCTCCAACGGCGGCACCTTCGACCAGATTAGCCAGCGTTAATCCTCTTGTCCCTGCTTGCGCTACGCTTAGCAGGGCTACAGTTCTGCTTCGTCTGGTAGCCCGGGTAAGGCGGAACGCCGCGACCCGGGGAATCCCCGGCTTTCTCTGCGCTTAGCCGGGCTACTATTTGCACCGTCCGTAGCCCGGGTAAGGCGTCAGCCGCTACCCGGGATAACTCCCCGCCCGCCATCTGTTTTCATTTAGTCATCAAATTACGTTACTCTTCCGCTTCAGGCTTAACAGGGAATGAAAATGAGAAGAGTAAGATACTTTTTGCTGGCGCTGCTGGTGGCGATCCTCGCGGCGCTGGCGGGCGGCTACTACTGGCTGCACTCCGGCAACCCGGACGCATTACGCAAGATTGTCCTGCAGCAGTGCGTACCCCATCAGCAACAGCAGCAAAACCCGTCGCCGTGCGCGGAAGTGAACCTCAAGGGCGGCTATGTGCTGTTTAAAGACCGTAACGGCCCGCTGCAGTATTTGCTGATGCCGACCTACCGCATTAACGGCACCGAAAGCCCGCTGCTGCTGGACCCGTTGACGCCGAACTTCTTCTGGCAGGCCTGGCAGGGACGTGAAATCATGAGTCAGCGTCACGGCGCGCCGGTTCCTGATAACGCGATATCACTGGCGATTAACTCGCGCAGCGGACGCACGCAAAACCATTTCCATATTCATATCTCCTGCCTGCGCCCCGATGTGCGCGCGCAGTTAGATAAGGATGCGGGCGCGGTCAGCAGCCGCTGGCTGCCGCTGCCGGGCGGGCTTCAGGGCCATGAATACCTGGCGCGCCGGGTGACGGAGGCCGAACTGGCCCAGCGCAGCCCGTTCCTGATGCTGGCGGAAGAGGTGCCGGAGGCGCGCGAACATATGGGACGCTTCGCGCTGGCGATGGCGCAGCAGAGCGACGGCTCGCTGGTGCTGCTGGCGACGGAGCGTAACCTGCTGACCCTGAACCGGGCTTCAGCGGAAGAAATTCAGGATCATCGCTGCGCCATTCTTAACGCAAGCCACTAGTTCTGGCGTTTACCTGTCTTACCTGTCGTCGTATTCTTGCTGAAAAAAACGACAGGAGACAGGCATGTCGCTCTGGCTTACCCACCCGCTGTTCCTTCCTTCATTGATTGTCGGCGTCACCATTGTGCTCTGGGCGACGTCGCTGCTGCCGGAATTTATCACCGCGCTGCTGTTCTTCGCAGCGGCGATGATGGCGAAAATCGCTCCACCGGAGGTGATCTTCGGCGGCTTTGCCTCTTCGGCGTTCTGGCTGGTGTTCAGCGGCTTTGTGCTCGGTATCGCGATCCGTAAAACCGGGCTGGCGGACCGGGCGGCGCAGGCGCTGTCTGCGCGGCTCACTGACTCCTGGCCGCGGATGGTCGGCAGCGTGGTGTTGCTGAGCTACGCGCTGGCGTTTGTCATGCCTTCCAACATGGGACGTATCGCGCTGCTGATGCCGATCGTGGCGGCGATGGCCCGCCGCGCGGGCATTGTCGATGGCAGCCGCGGCTGGTTCGGCCTGGCCCTGGCGGTGGGGTTCGGCACCTTTCAGCTTTCGGCGACGATTTTGCCCGCTAACGTGCCAAATCTGGTGATGAGCGGCGCGGCGGAAGGCTCGTACGGTATCCATCTGAATTATGTTCCCTATTTGCTGCTGCATACGCCGGTGCTTGGCTGGCTGAAAGGGGCGGTGCTGGTGGCGCTGATTTGCAGGCTGTTTCCCGGCAAGCCGCATCCACCGCGTGACCTGGCGCCGCTGCCGCCGATGAGCCGCGACGAGAAACGTCTGGCGTGGCTGCTGGCGGTAGTCCTCACGCTATGGGTGACCGAGAGCTGGCACGGCGTCGGCCCGGCGTGGACAGGCCTGGCGGCGGCAGTGGTCACGCTGCTGCCGCGGGTGGGCTTTATCAACGGTGAGGAGTTTGCCAGCGGGGTGAATATGCGCACCTGCATTTATGTTGCCGGGATTCTGGGACTGGCGATCGCCGTTACCCAAACCGGAATTGGCGGTGCGGTGGGCAATGCGCTGCTGCAGGTGATGCCGCTGGATAAAGACAATCCGTTCACCAGCTTCCTCGCCCTGACCGGGATAACCAGCGCGCTGAACTTTATTATGACCGCCAACGGCGTGCCGGCGCTGTATACCACTTTTGCGCAGAGCTTTGCCGACGCGACCGGTTTCCCGCTGCTCAGCGTGATCATGATTCAGGTGCTGGGGTATTCCACGCCGCTGCTGCCCTATCAGGCGTCGCCGATCGTGGTGGCGATGGGGTTAGGCAAGGTCCCGGCGAGGGCGGGGATGCAACTGTGTCTGGCGCTGGCGGCGGTGAGTTATCTGATTTTACTGCCGCTGGACTACGCGTGGTATCAGCTGTTGGGGAAACTGTAACGGCAAAAGAAAGCCCGGCTTGCGCTGTGCTAAGCCGGGCTCCCACGTTTTGTCAGTCACCCCGGTCGCGTTTCGCCACCGGGAAAAGCGAATTACGCTTTTTTCGCTGCTTCTGCTGCTTTAACGATCACCGCGAAAGCGTCAGCTTTCAGGGAGGCGCCGCCAACCAGCGCGCCGTCGATGTCCGGCTGGGTGAACAGCTCTGCTGCGTTGCCAGCGTTAACGGAACCACCGTACTGGATGATCACTTGCTCAGCGATTTTCGCGTCAGCTTTAGCAATGTGGTCACGGATGAATTTGTGCACCGCCTGAGCCTGAGCCGGGGTCGCGGATTTGCCGGTACCGATAGCCCATACCGGTTCGTAAGCGATAACCACGCCTTCGAAAGCGGCAGCGCCCTGCGTTTTCAGCACGGCGTCGATCTGACGTGCGCAAACTTCTTCGGTTTTGCCCGCTTCGTTTTCGGCTTCGGTTTCACCGATGCACAGTACCGGGGTCAGACCCTGCTCTTTCAGCACAGCGAATTTCTTCGCGATCAGCTCGTCGGATTCTTTGTGGTAGGTACGACGCTCGGAGTGGCCGATGATGATGTACTGTGCGCCGATATCTTTCAGCATTTCGGCGGAGGTTTCACCGGTGAATGCGCCGGACAGGTTCACGTCAACGTTCTGCGCGCCCAGGTGAATGTGGCTGCCTTCTGCCGCACGTTTAGCCAGGTCCAGATACATTTCCGGCGGGGCGATGGCAACTGCACAGCCGCTTACGCCAGCCAGCTCGGTACGCAGGTTCGCAACCAGTTCGTTTACCATGTGGCGGCTGCCGTTCAGTTTCCAGTTACCCATCACTAAAGGATGTCGCATTTTAATTCTCCACGCTACTTAAGCGAATTAAGGAATATAGCCGCCCCAGAGGGCAGCATGGTCTGTGAAACAGTATAGAGACTCGTCACTGGAAAGGCTTTGCTTTTTGTCATTTATTGTTGCCTTCCAGCGTTTCAGATAACGCCAGCTTAATCGGTTCAATGGCGAAGGTCAGACCCTTTTCGCCATGATCTGCCACCACATAGCGTACAGCGCCTTCGGTATCGGCAAAGTAGCGTTTGCCCTTGCCGGCGGTCAGCAGTTTCTGCAGCTTTTGCTGGCTTTGCGCCGGGCTAAGGGTGGGGACAAAGGCGCGGATCATGGCGCTCATATACTCCAGCGCTTTGGCTTTCGCCGCCTTTTGCTCCGGCCCCTGGATCGGCAGCCAGGTGATCTGCATGGATTTGATCTTCAGCGTGCCGCGCTCCAGCGCGGTCGAGGCATAGAGATTTTCATTAATTTTGCTGGCGGCGCGGGTCAGATTAGCCTGATCCCGGCTGGTGGCGATGGAACGGAATTCGTTCAGGGGCAGCTTCGGGTTATCGGCGTTAAATTTTTCCCGGAACTGGCTGATCGACAGGTCAAAACTCGGGGCGCCAGAGAGCAGATAGGGCGCCGCTGTCGCCGATTCGCTTTCTGCGGACAACGCGTGCGGGCCGACGGTCAGGCCCATCAGCCCACTTAAACACAAGATTGTCCACTTCTTCATGCCCGTCGTTCCTTTTTTTGCCTGCTGACGATTAAATCGGGAAGCGCGGCGCTTGTCAAAAAGTCACGACGCCAGGGTAAACTACGCAGACGATGATGATAAGGAAAAACGCATGACCCTACAGCAGTGGTTATTCTCAATTAAAGGGCGCATTGGCCGCCGCGATTTCTGGATCTGGATTGCCATTTGGCTGGTGACCATGAGCGCCCTGTTTACCCTGGCAGGCAGCAATCTTCTCAACCTGCAGACGGCGGCGTTTATTATCGTCTGCCTGCTGTGGCCGACGGCGGCGGTGGTGGTCAAGCGGCTGCACGATCGCGGCAAATCCGGACTGTGGGCGCTGCTGATGATTCTGGCGTGGATGCTGCTGGCGGGGAACTGGGCGATGCTGCCGCAGGTCTGGCAGTGGGGCGTCGGGCGCTTTGTGCCGACGTTGATTATCGTCATGATGTTGATCGACCTGGGGGCGTTTGTCGGCACCCAGGGCGAGAATAAGTTCGGCAAGGAGACCCAGGACGTGCGCTGGAAAGCGGACGCCTGATTACCAGTAGTGCTCCGCTGTCATATGGCCCGGCCGGCGACGCAGATGTTTGGTCATCTGCCGGGTCTCTTTTAACAGCTGTTGGGTATCGCGCACCAT